>CAZORO010000073.1:0-14939 GCA_964581845.1 uncultured bacterium | reverse complement strand
GGTTGACCCAGAAACCGGCTGAGCCAAGCTCACCTGGATATCCGTGGTGTATTCACCCTTGCCGGGAATCATGGTGGAAATGCTGACCGGTTCGATACGCATTCCAGGCGCCGCCTCGGTCAGAATCCGTATTCGCAAGCCAGAAGGAGAGGGGTTGGTGATCTTCAGGTGGGAGACGCCCGATGTGAAATCGGGGGTTTGGCAGAGGATGGGAGTGACAGTCACCGCCTTAAAGCCCATGAAAAGACTCAGCTCGTTAACCATTTCCGGGGTGCGTAGGTCCTTATCGAGAATGCCATCGAGTAACAAGTTGGCCACTCGGGGACCCTCATCGGTCATGGTGACCCAAACCACCTGGTCAAACTCTCCATACACGGTTCCCCGCAACTGGCTGCTGCCGCCGGTTGTGGCGAAGGTCAAATATGAAATCCCATCCTTCATCTGGCTCAGATAGTTGTGCGTATGTCCAGCGAAAACCGTGCATTTACGGCCCCGGAGCAGATTTTCGATTCTTTCCCAATCCTTGATGTTCTTGTGGTTCCAGATGGGCTGATGCTGAAAGACAAGTGTCCAGCGGACATCCGGGTGCTCGCGTAGGGTCTGAGCCACGAAGAGAGCTTGATCCTGGTTGATCCCGATTTCATTGCCTGGTCCTGTGTTGGTGGACAGACAAAGGAACAGAACATTCTTATACACGAAGTGATAGTATTCGACACCAAATCGTTCACGGTAGACTTCCGCGGCGGAGGGCATGCCATTGTCATGGTTGCCGGGCACGAAGAAAAAGGGCATCTCAAGCTTCGCGGCGATTGGCATGAACCGGTTCCACATGGCATGGAGGTTGTCGAGATTGTCATCATATCCATCGATCAGGTCGCCAATGCTCATGACAAACTCGGGTTGCAGGAGATTCACCTTGGCCACCGCCTCGGTGAAAATGCCAGTTCGCTCTCCGCCGCAATTATCCGACATGATGACGAACTGGAAGTTGTCTGGATTATTGTTCACATTCAAGTGAGTCCAGGGTTTTGCCTCCGTGGTGACATCAGCGATAATCGCTTCCTTGGCTGCCTCCTCTCCGGAAACCGGCAAGAGGTTCATAAGCATGAACAACATGATGATCAGAGTGAATAAAACGCGCATAGTGTATACCCCCTCGATGGCCTGGATGATCATTGAATAGGAAACAGCCCTAATCTATCCCTTCCGCCGTAAATTGGCGGCCCTGTCAAATATCTCTTCTTTTCCCAAGCCCGCCGCCTCGTACATCGCGAAGATGTTTTCATCGGGTGTTTCGGGAGGGATGGTGTGGGAAGCCGCGAGGATGTATCCCCCTCCATCCGATGTCATCTCCTCCAAGAGGTGTTCGGTGGCTTTGCGGACCTCCAAGGCGGTACCCCTGGGGAGGAGCCCTTGTGTGTCCACCCCTCCCATGAAGGTGAGCGAAGCTCCAAATTCCCGTTTGAGATCGAGCGGATCCATGCCTGGGCAGTTGCATTGAACCGGATTGAGTACATCAATCCCCATCTCGATGAGATCCGGGATGATCGCGCGCAGCGCTCCACAGCAATGGTAAGCGACTGGCAGGCCGTTGGCCTTGCCCACGTCCACCACGCGCTGGAGGTGGGGACGAATCAGCTCCCGCCAGGAACGGGGACTCATTACGAGCGCCTTCTGCCCGGCTACATCATCCCCTGTCCACAACCAGTCCGGGGAGAACCGCGCGCAAGACTCGCGTGCGAGGATCACCGCGAAATCCGCACACCGTCCAAACATCGTATCAACTAGTTCGGGCCTCTCCGCGATATCCACCACCGCCTCCTCCAAGCCCCGTAACCGCCAGTACATCTCAAAAACACAGGGAGAGACATCCACACCCAGAAATAAATCCCCGCGTTGTTCGGTTACAGACTGCATGGGAGAGAGCAGTTCCTCGATAGAGTCCGTGGGAAAACGGTAGTCCAGAAGCTCCTTCTCGTCCGCCTTGGCCAATGGGAATTCAGCGATCTGGTTGAATTCTCCCTCGCGGACCCACTTGATCCCCCAGGAATCGATGTGCCACTCGCCCTCGTGATCGTGAACAATCCCCTCCATGGCGTAATTGTTGTTGACCCAAGTCTGTTGGATGTCATTTCCCATCACGGCTCCCAGGGCGGTGGCGGGGATCTCCAGACGGGCTGCAAATCTCCGCGCAGTACTGGGATGAAACCACATGAAGATAGGAACCCGGTCGGTTTTCTGACGTTTCAAAGCGGCAAGAACACGTTCACGTGAGTTCATGATGAGGAGAGTTTACCGCATCAAGGAAACTTGAACACCGGGGATCAGCAGGAAGGTCTTGGCCCGATATTCTATGAAGACAGCATTTCGTGGACCTTCCGCGCCAGGGTCCGCAAATTGAAAGGTTTTTGTAAAAACTGCACTCCCTCCTTCAGGACTCCCCGGTCGACAATGACATCGGTGGTGTGGCCTGACATGAAAAGAACTTTAAGGTTGGGAATTAATCCCTTCAGATACGTATAGAGCTCTTTCCCATTCATGTCAGGCATCACCACATCGGTCAAGAGTAAGTCGATTGGTTTGCTTTCATGGCGGGCCACGCGAACACAATCGTTGGCCGATTCCCCGGAGAGTACCTGGTACCCAAGAGTTTCCAGCATGGCACAGGTTAGCTGCCGGACCGTGGGATCATCCTCGGCTACAAGAATGGTACCAGAGCCGCCCATCGCTGGATCAAGACTGGATTCCTGCACCATGGAACCACATTCCACGGGGGTCTGTTTGCTGTCCGCTGGGAGGTATACACGGAAGATGGTTCCCTCCCCGGGTTCGCTGTAGACCCAGATATTCCCCCCATGTTGTTTTACAATTCCGTATACTGTCGCCAATCCCAAGCCAGTTCCCTTGCCAAGTTCCTTGGTGGTGAAAAAGGGCTCAAAGATTCTCGACTGAGTCTCCCGGTCCATCCCCTGCCCGGTGTCCTTCACGCTCAGACGGACATAGGGGCCTGGGGTGATACCCTGGTGCTGAGCTGTGAATCCCTCGTCTACATCAATCTCCAAGGTTTCGATTGTGAGTGTCCCGCCCTGGGGCATCGCATCCTGGGCGTTCACCGCTAAATTCATCAGAACCTGCTCCATCTGACGTCTGTCCACCAACACGGTGTTGGATATGGGCGCCAAGGCCAGCTCGATGTGGATATCCTCCCGGAGAGTTCTCCGTAGCAACTGACGGAATCCAGTGACTACCTCATTCAGATCAAGAGGCTTGATCTCGAGCACCTGCTTGCGTCCGAAGGCCATCAGCTGCTGGACCAGGTCACGTGCCCGTTGCCCCGCTTGGACCATCTCAAGCACCTCGCGCTTGTGTTTTTCACCTAGACCTGCCGACCGCAAGAGCATTTCACCATATCCCAGAATAGGAGTGAGCAGGTTATTGAGATCATGGGCCACTCCTCCAGCCAGCAAACCCACCGCCTCCATTTTTTGGGCCTGCCGCAGCTGCTCCTCGAGCGCTACCTCCTTGGTGATATCCTTTTTTACCCCCACAAAGTGGATGATCTGGCCATTTTCATCCTGCACAGACGAGATCGTGGCATCCTCATGATACAGAACCCCATCCTTCCGCCGGTTCACCATACGTCCCGACCAAACCCCTCCTTGTGTGATCGTTGTCCACAGGTTCTTGTAAAAGTCATCATTCTGCTTACCACTTTTAAGAATCCGTGGATTCTCACCGAGTACCTCATTCGAACTATATCCGGTGATCTTCTCGAAGGCGGGATTGACATACTCAATCATGCCGGAGGTGTCCGTGATAACGATACTTTCCGCGGACTGGTGAACGGCGGAGCCAAGCCGCCGCAAAGCCTGCAGGGCTTGGGCAAGCCGGCGTCCACTTTGGACTTGCTCCAGAACCTTGCTTACAGCCATCGGAAGAACATTCAGAAAATGTGTATCCTTGACCAGGTAATCCTTCGCGCCCCGTTTCATCATCCCCACCGCGGTGCGTTCATCTCCCACACCAGTAGCCACCAAAAAAGGGGGAAGATTCACCTTCTCACGCTCGATCAGAGCGAGGAACTCCTCCCCATTCATATCTGGCAAACAATAGTCCAGGATGGACAACTCTGGAGAGTGTTCCTTCAGATAAGCAAAGGCCTCCCCCCCCGTCCGGACACTAGCCACTTCCCAGCCGTCCTCGCGGAGAACTTCATCGATCAGCTCAGCCAAACCAGCATCATCTTCAATGACAAGGATGAGCCCCTTCCCGGGCTTTGGTTCCATCAACCTTCCGGCCTCCGTTCCCAACTTGTGCATCCCAGCCGCGTTTTACTCAACTTCCATTCCTGATCTTCGGAACTTGAATAACCAGAAGAAACAACCCCAGGCGCCGGAGGGTCTCGACAAACGAAGTAAAGACAACCGGCTTGGTAATATAGCTGTTGCATCCCATCTGGTGACACCTCTCCACTTCCCGTGGATCATCCGTAGTCGTCAACATGATCACCGGCATGTTTCTGAGATGCGGCGCCCGCTTCAGGCGTTCAAGTACCTGTACTCCGTCGATCTTGGGCATTCTGATGTCGAGGAGCATCAGATAGGCCTGTCCACGCTGGTAGCGTGAAGGATGGTCTGCTGTCGGGAAAAAAAACTCCAAGGCCTCCTCACCGTCGCGGAAACGGATGAAGAGGTTGTTCACCCCCGCATCCATCAGGCTTTCGACGATCAGGTCGGCATGCCCATCATCATCCTCGGCCAAAAGGATGATGACCTCATTCATTTGTGGATCGGTTGTCATATTCATTCTCCCGTTTATTCTTTTATTGATCATTGGAAAGGGGGTCCCTTGGAATGATTCCATGAGGTAAGGCCACAAAAAAACGGCTACCCCCACCCGGATTTGATTCCAACCAGACAATCCCCCTGTGTCTCTGCACAATTCGTTTGACTACCGCTAGTCCCAACCCCTCACCCGCCACCTCTCCACCCGGATCCAGCCGGGAAAACAATCCCCAAACCTTGTCCTGGTGCTCTGGTTTAATTCCGGGTCCATTATCTTCAACACAGTAAATCGCCATCGTGTCCTGAATTTCACCATGGATTCCGACATTTAGCGGCTGATGTCCACTCCCATACTTAAGGGCATTGTCGATCAGGTTGGAAAAGACTTGGTTTATCTGCGAGGGGTCGCCCCAACAACTGGGCAGGGTTTCCACCTGGATGTTCGCTTTGGCCCGCCGGATTTGGTGTTCCTGGGAGGCCAGGACATTTCCTATGAGATGGTTCATGTCGATCATGGCGACATTGAGTTGTACACGTCCCAAACGAGAAATGCGTAGCAAGCCGTTGATGAGAGAGTCCATCTTGTTCGCGCTGGCCACGATATATCCCAAGGCGGCGGGAACCTTTTCATCGAGGATTGGCTGGACCACAGCTCGAAGGGACGTTATATCCTGGCCTTGATTCACCAGTCTGGTCAGTTCGTTTGAGGCTCTTTCCAGTCGTTGGCTGAATCCCTGGATATTGACGAGAGGGGTGCGGAGATCGTGAGAACTCACATACAAGAGGCTTTCCATCTCCTCCGTTTTCTCCCGCAAACTTTTGAGAAGATCCTCCCGGGCCTGCTCCGCGGTCTTTCTTTCAGTAATATCTGTAAAGACCACCGCGAAATACCCCGGTTGGGGAGAATAGACAAGGATATCAAAATACTTGCCAATCTCCTTACTGTATTCCTCCAGACGTTGCGACTGCCCGGTAAGCGCGGTCTTCCCGTAGTACATGATCCAGTACGGCTCTGTCGCTGGTAACACCTCCAGCACGCGATGGCCAATGATGTCCTCCGCTTTGAGACCAGTTAGTTTCTCAAACGCGGGGTTCACTTCGATGAACTCGTAGTCCAAGGGATGGCCCTCATCATCCGTCAGGATTTTGTGTAACGCGAATCCCGTGGTCATGTTCTCAAACAAGAGCCGGTATTTCCGTTCGCTATGTTCCAGTTCCTCTTGCGCGCGTTTGCGTTCAGTGATGTCGCGGATGATTTTCTGCAGGAAGGGGATACCATCGATCTCGATAAACCGTGTGCTGACCTCCACGTTGAAGCGGGATCCATCTTTCGTTTGATGGATAGTTTCATAAAAGGCCGATCCCTCTTGTTGCGACTCTCTCAAGTTTTCCAGGTGATTTGGGCGTTCCTCCGGAGCCACAAGATCGGACATTCTCAATTGGCGGAATTCATCCAGTGTATATCCATAGGTTTTAAGGGCGCTGTCATTGGCCTCGATGATCCGCGCGTTCTGGTCCGCTAGCAGGATGATGTCATTGGCATATTTGACCAGGTACTCGAAGTGCTTGAGGAGAGCCATGCGCTCTCGCTCAAGACGGTACAACGCACGGTAATGATGGCTTTTCTGCCGTTGCCAAAAATAGGCAAACCCACCAAAGACACCCGCCACAAGGACCAGCGTCAAGGCAAGTATTATCCGGCCACGTTGCCGCCAGGCGGAGAATGCTTCTCCCACATCGACCTTGGAGACAATGTACCATGACGAATCACGGACCGGCTCTGCCGCCGATAGAACCTGCTCGCCACGGTAGTCTTTACCACTAAATCCACCTGTCATGCCTCTCACGGCCTGGACTGCTGGAACCTCTGTCTGGCTGAGGGAGATCCTCAACCTCTGTGCGGTCCCTTTCTGGTGACGCGGTTTGTTCAGGAAAAGGACATAATCCCCCTCCCGCCTGACTAAAAGAGTTTCGGCTGTCTTGCTGAGGTTGGGCCAAGTCTGTATCAACGGAAAGAGGACTTTGGAGGGATCCACGCGCAGAATGATGGCTCCCATGGCGGGAAAGGATTCCCCAAGGGAGGCATTCACTGGCGCGATGATATCCAGTTGCGGAGAGGATTCCTCGGTCAGCTGGTAGATTTCAGTTAGAACGGGGCTATGGCTCTTTACCATAGCATCCAGGCCTTTGAGGGTCTCACTCGATAGGGATGCTGGTGGGTCCGAAAGGCTCAGATGCACCTTCCCATTTATGTCTGTCAGCAGAATGTCTTGATAACCATAATATTTCCGGAATGTCTGGAAGCGCTGGAATGCCAGCTTGGTAGCTTCACTGTCTTGCGCATCCATCCAATGGGACAGCCTCTCCTGCAGAAAGGGGCTATCGGCGATGATGCGGGCATCAGCTACAGCCTTCTCGCGCCATTCCCATATCCGTTCCGCCATCAGCCGGGCAATGGCACGAAGTTCTTTCTCACGCGAATCCCGGAGGTGCTGCTCCTCGTTCCGGTAGAACCAATACCCACCGGTAAGGATAGCAGTGGCGATGCCTGCAAAGAGAAGAATGTTTCCCCAGGGAAGTTGTCTTTTCCTAGCTGCCGAATTCTCTTTCCCCATTTCCCACTCTCTGGAACAAGCGGAAGCCTCACTTGTCTACCAATGATGTTTAGGTAAAAGAAGTATAGACCTTTTTTATCAGAAACGGAAGATGTGATCTATTCGATAATACCCACTTTTCTCCACCAGGAAATCAATAGTACTTATTCTTAAAGAATTCTTCATAGGGGATCCCCATTGTTTTTTCGGTGTGACGGCGGATTCGCATGGCCTTGCGCTCAATCCAGAATAGAACTAACCGATGCCAAAACGTGAACTTCTCTACCCCCCAATAGCTCTTGAGGAAACGTAGACGGTCTACTGGGCGAATGTAATGCGGGTCGGAGGAGAAATGGAGTGAGGCAAGATCTTTAATTTTCGAGCGCAGCCACCAGGAGGGACGTTGGCTGGCACGTTGGACATCGATGACCGAAAAAAAGCCCTTACTGCCTTTCCCATGGACAAAGACATGCCCAAGATAAAAATCACGATGGACCAAGCCAGCTTTGTGCATTTGACGTGTCAGAAGAGCAAACGCCTGAATGGTGCGCCTTTTATCAAGGGCTGCCTCATGCCTTACTGGAGGTGTCCAATTCCGGAACAGGTAACGTTCCAAGGGGAGTGCCTCCAGATCAAGTGTGGCCAGGAAAGAAGCTCGTTTCAATCCCTCCCAGGTTCCTTCTCCCCATGCCACTACCTCGGGAACACTGATGCCCGCCTGCCTGAACAATCGGAGTTTACCCACTTCCTTGCCTGCTTCGCTCTTCATGGGTATCAAGCCTAGATGTTCCCTCATGGACTCCGCTCGAGGATCCTCCAGGTGACGCTTAAGGAAGACCGCTCGTGAAATCCCAGGCACTTTTATGGCGACCACAGGACGGGTTGAACGCATGGAGACCTCACGGAATTCCACCCCGGCGAGTTCCATCCAGTCCTCGAAGTGACCCAAACCATATCCTTCAAATTCCTTCTTCAAGTCCATCCGAAGATGGAGGATCCCCCGCTCCGAATGTATCGGCAAAAAGGAAACAGTATTCATGTCACCCATGGAACCCGATAATACGTCCAGTAAACTGATTGAGAACCCTTGATTCAGAGAACCTCTCCTTCGCAAAAAGGAGGAAGGGCTGTAATCTTGTTTTGATGCTGCAAAGAAAAGGATACCTTTTCCTCCTTTTGATCCTGTCCTGCCATGGAGGTCTCTCCTACGCTGCAGGTTCCGACTGGTCGATCCGTGCTTTCCGGACGAGCGATGGTCTTGCATATGAAGTCGTTCGTGATGTGGCGCTGTCGCCCGATCAGACCACAGTGTGGATGGCCACCTGGGGAGGCGGGATTTCCAGATTCCAAGGGACCGAGTGGACCACACTGAATAAATCGGATGGTCTCCCCTCTGACTCGGTCAGATCTGTCCTGGTCGAGAAGTCAGGTATGGTCTGGATAGGGACAGATGGAGGCATCGCTTGTTATGATGGAGAGCAAATTACCACCTTTCTGACCACGAATACCGAAGGACTGCCCAACCACAGGATCTACTCCATCCATCATATTCAAAATGAGCTCTGGTTCACAACCGCGGATGGTTACCTGGTGGCGACACAAGCGGATCTCCCCGCTGGGCAAAGGAGAACCTGGAGAACTCTTGCCGGCCCCAGCATTACCCAGGGGAATGCCATCCGCGATATCCTTATGGCTCGCGATGGAAGGATCTGGCTGGCCTGTAGCCGTACAGGCATCCTGTACTCCGATGACGGTGGGGCGGTCTGGACTCCCTCACTCATGGAAGCCAATGTCGAAGGATCTTTTCATGGGATCGCCCAGTCGATGGACGGCGCTATATGGGCTACAGGTGGACCTTCCTTGATCCGCCATAATGGGAACAATTGGGAAAGGAGTCATCTTGACAGGGAGATGACAACCTGTGTCGCGGTGACTCCGGAAGGGGAGATCTTTGTCGGTACGAGTGCGGGATTATTCGTCTTCAGAAAGGACGATTGGGAACTGATCGTCATTGATAAGGAGGATCCCGAGCAATATATCGAGTGCGTGGTTCCCTTAAAGGATGGATCAGTCTGGGTGGGAACCCGTCAGGGAGTCTTCCGGCTCTCGAAACCCTCCTGGACCTCATATACGCGAACCAGCGAGGGAGTGAATCTTTTCTTTGATACCCTCTCCGCGTGTCAGGATTTTCCCCCATTGGCCATGGATACAAAGGGCAGCTTGGTGCGATTCAATGGAAAGGACTGGGTTCCTTTTCTGCATCTATTGGACACAAAGACTAGCATACGGTACTTCATCACCCCTCCTCGTGAGGGACGGATTTGGGTTCTGACTCCCACCTGTGTCTTTCAGTGCACCTTGGATCCTCCGGCCATCAATAGGAGAGTTTTGCTTCCCCCCAACGTCCCCCCCCGGAACCTGTATGAGGAGGCGGAGGGGCGGTTGTGGTTACTCACGAACACGGGCATTTTCGATTTGGAGGGAGACACCTGGCGGCCCCAACCGCTTGATCCCGATTATAAAAGGGCTCAAACCTACTGTTTGGTGAAGGATGATTCGGGTGGTTACTGGGTTGGTATCGAAGACCGGGTTGAGTACTGGAAAGACGGACAGATCCAAGTCTATCCCGCGGAGGGAGATCTCTTTCCAGGACTGCCACCGCTCCAATCCATTTCCAAGGCTAGGGATGGACGTCTCTTTTTTGCCACTTCAAGCACTGGAATTATGATTTTGCAAGGGGAGCAATGGAAGCACATCACCTCTCGGGATGGCCTGCTGTCGAACCGGATCCGGTGCGTCTTTGAAGCGGCGGATGGAGCCCTTTGGGTGGGAAACCGTGATAATTGGATCTCTTGCCTGCGCAATGGGCGATGGACCTCGTTCCGTCTGTCGGATGGGATTCCCCCCGCCTCTATCTTAACCTTTGGTGAATCGAGCGATGGGTCTATATGGGCTGTTGCTCAAGGGAACTGCCTCCTCCGTTACCAACGAGATTTTTCCCCTCCCAATACAATCCTTCAAGCGCAAGATACCGAGTTGAATCCCGGCGAGGTGGGATTTTTCTCCTTTGGTGGACGGGATACCTGGGATAAAACACTGCCAGAGGATCTTGAATACTCCTGGAGGATCGCGGCGGTTGATAAAGTCAACTCGGAAAGAGGATGGTCTCCCTATACAAGTTCCACCCTGGCCCTGACACCCCGGCTCAAGCCCGGCCGTTATTTCTTTCAAGTCCGGGCAATCGATAAGGACGGCAATGTGGATGCGGCTCCCGCCTCTATCTCGATCTTGGTTCATCCCCCAATTTGGCGTCAAGCGGCCTTTGCCATTCCGGTGGCTCTTCTTTCCCTGGTGGCCCTCCTGGCCCTGGCTCTCGGCTTCGCCAAGCACCTGTCCATGAGGAAATCCGAGGAAAAGTATCGCAACCTGGTGGACGATGCTTTGACTGTCATTATCAAGTGGAACGCAAGTGGTGAGATTACTTTCTGGAACGAATACGCGGAACAGGTTTTTGGGTATACGAGAGAAGATGTCTTGGGCCGTCCAGTGATCGGAACCATCCTCCCCGATGAGGCTGGCGCAAGAGAAAAACTGGAGGAAATCACACGTACGCTGCTCACTCAAACAGGCGGACCAGTCCAGAGGCATCTTGACAACATCACACGCGACGGGGCCACCATTCATATGTCCTGGACTTACCGTCCCATCTTTGGTGATAACCGTGCCTTGCTGGAGGTTCATGCCTTCGGTGTCGATACCACCGAGCAATACCGCGCGGAACAGGCCCTTGCCGAGTCCGAGGAAATGCACCGCACCTTGGTTGAAAGAGCGACCGATGCCATCTTCATTGTCCAGGATGGTCGCATCCATTATGCCAATCCCCGGCTTCCCACCATCCTGGGATATAGCCAGGAAGAAGTGCTCGGCGCTCCCATCGAACGGTTTATCTCCGCATCAGAAAAGGAACAGATTCTCCTGAACTACCAACGCCGTCTGGCAGGCGAGGATTTACCGGGTAGTTATGAAACCATTCTGATTGACCGCCAAGGACGGCGTGTCGACGTGGAGTTATGTGCTGCATTGATATCCCACAAAGGACATCCCGCCACACTGGTCCTTATCCATGACATCACTCAGCGTAAGGCGGCTCAAGAAGCCGCCATGCGCGCCTCCCGCATGGAGGCCACGGCCACCCTGGCAGGCGGAATTGCTCATGATTTCAACAATCTCATGGTGGGTGTTCTTGGTTACACCGACCTGCTGCGTTTGGAGTTCAAGAACCGTGAGGATGTCATGCGGATGCTGGACCGGATTGGACGATCCGCCGAGCGCGCTGGGGAGCTCGCCCGCCAGATGCTGGCCTATGCCCGTGGCGGCAAATACCAGCCACGCCAGATCGACCTCAACAAGATCATCCGGGACACGGTAAAAATGCTCTCCCGTGACATCCCCGATAGGATCCGGATCGAGCAAGTTCTGATTTCGGAAATCCCCACAATAGAGGCGGATGCTGCCCAGATGACCGAGATCGTTTCCGGTCTGCTCAATAATTCGGTGGAAGCTATTGATGGAAAGGGTACCATCACTCTGGAAACTGGGACAATTCAAGTTTCCAGTGATACCGTTTTCGGAGAGGTGCTCTTGTTTCCGGGCCTTTATGTTCATCTTACGGTCTCCGATTCCGGCCGGGGGATGGACAAGACCACTTTGAGCCGTATTTTCGAGCCCTTCTTTACCACCAAGTTCCAAGGCCGCGGGCTAGGCCTCTCCGCGGTTTATGGAATAGTCAAGAACCATGGCGGAGATATTATTGTTTGTAGTGAAGTAGAGCGTGGCACGGTTTTTAAGGTATTCCTTCCAGTAAAATAACCTTGATTTATGACTTTCATATCGTTATGCTCATTGCGTAATTGCATGACAGATAGTTCTTTGTCTCCATGGTCCATTCAATGGAACGGGAGAATGTGGGGGGGTGATCAGAAGGAGCGGAGGCAGCGGGCGTAGCCCGCCTAAAGGGGTCCCCATGGTCCCCGGCCATATCACAAAGGCACTGAAATGACAGGCATTCTCGAGGGCAATCCAAGAAGATGGGGGATCTTCTTTCTGATCCTATCGTCAATGCTCCCATGGACCCTCCCAGCGTTTGCCGGTGATCACCCTTCCACCTCGAACCCGCGTCTCAAGGAATTCGTCCGTAGCCTTTACTATAAGGACCTTCCCGCCGCGGAGACCACCTCTACCTCCGATCCCCTCTACTCCCAAGTCCGCCACCTCATTGGAAAGGCCGCTTTCAATGCCCTCCCGCAAAGGTTACGGCAGGCACTAGTGGACCAGGCCACGCAAAAAGTTCAATTCGATGGCCCTCACCCCATGTTCTGCTTCGCTCCGGGCACTCCGATAGAAGTCATTCAAGCCTTTGAGGAAGCCAGAAGAAAGACTGACAAATACCAGGAAATGGTTCCGGCCTACCCTCGTTGGGAAAGAACCGTCATCGATGGATCCGGCCTAGATCAGGGGGATCCCACCACTATCACTTATAGCTTTCTCAATGACGGTACTGTGATCACCCGTTCTGGATCGATAACGGGAGAGTCGACCGGTCCAAGCAACTTACAGACCTTCTTGAATGGCATCTTTGGTGATGAAGCAACCTGGTTGGTGCTCTTCGAGGAAATCTTTGATGAGTGGAGTGCGTTTGCGGGTGTTACCTACATCTATGAACCCAATGATGATGGTGCTGCTTTCCCGACATCGAGCGGTGCTCTGGGTACTCGTGGAGATGTCCGCATCGGGGGTCATTATCTCGATGGGTCATACGGCATTCTCGCATACAACTACAATCCGGATTGGGGCGACATGGTCATTGACACCAGCGACGGCACTTTTTTTAGTAACTCCAGTAACAACTACCTTAACCTGAGGAATACAGTCGCCCATGAGCATGGTCATGGGCTGGGGGCTGGTCATGTCTGCCCAATCAACCAAACCAAGCTCATGGAACCGTATCTCTCCACAGCCTTCGATGGGCCGCAGCATGATGACATCCTGTTTGCGCAGCGTTATTACGGAGACCCCCTGGAAGACAACAACACCTATAACCAAGCCATTGATCTGGGTACTCTCGGTGATGAGACAGTCACGATTAACCAGGTGAGCCTGGATGGAACCAGTGACCAGGATTGGTTCTCATTCACCATTCCCGGGGACAAAAGAATCGACTTCTCCGTGAGTCCGTTTGGCTTTACTTACCTGGAAGGCCCACAAAATATCAATGGAACCTGTTCGGGTGGAACCAGCTTCAATTCCACCGCTCTGAGCAATCTGGCCATCGCCATTGTCAACAGCAATGGATCCTCGGTCCTTGGCTCAGCGGATGTCACCGGCGTGGGAGGGAGTGAAAGCTTCACTGACTTCGGGCTTCCCTCAGCCGGTGGGACTTTTTATCTAAAGGTTTATCCCGGCGCGCTCGCTGTGGATGAAGTTCAGATGTATAACCTCTCGCTGACAGTCGAACCAGCCACGGTGGCGCCTACACCCACACCCACGAATACATCCGTTCCCCCCACCCCAACCAGTTCGCCCACCTCCACGGGGACTTCTACCCTCTCGCCATCCCCAACCGTGACTGCAACTGAAACGGGGACCGGCACTCCCACTGGAACAAGCACTCTTGCTCCCTCCCATACACCCACAAATACATCCGTTCCCCCCACCGCGACCAGCTCGCCCACCGCCACGGATACTGCGACAATAGAAGTCACCGCCACGAACACACCAGTTCCAACTGCGACTTTCTCTCCAACCGCTTTGGGAACGCCCACTCATACATACACTCCGGTACCCCCAACCCCCACCGTCACCCCAAGCGCCTCGTCTACCTCGAGCCAGACGCCAACCTTGACTCGGACGGCTACTTCCACATTCACAAATACACTGCCACCGGCGAGTTCTACGGCTACTGCCACACCAACCATCACGAATTCTGAAACCAGCACTGCTACGGGCACACATACTGCTACCCCAACTCCCTCCCTCACCCTATCACCCACTCAATCGAGAACTCCTACGATCACCTGGACCGCTACCCGGACCCGCACCTTTACTCGCACCGCAACCTCTACGCATACCCGGACAAGTCCACCCACTCCCACCATTACTCCCACTCCGACTGTAACGAGGACTTGGACCTCAACATCCACTGAGACTGCTACAGCAACGCCTCCATTTACGGCTACGGTAACACCCAGTCCAAGTTTCACCACCACCTGGACTCAAACCCCTGACCCTACAGAAACTCCGACCGAGACCCTTATCCCACTTACAAACACGCCCACTCCTTCGGAGACTCTCCGGCCCACACGTACTTTCACTCCGAGTCACACGATTTCGCCGGAACCGACTGCCTCCCCAACCCCCACCATCAATGATGAAGACAATGATGGTGTTCCCGGAGATATTGAGGCCGATGGCCCGAATGGTGGTGATGGGAACCTGGATGGGATCCCTGACCGGATTCAACCGCACGCGGCATCTTTCCCAAATGCCCGTGACGGACGTTATG
>CAZORO010000072.1:0-15010 GCA_964581845.1 uncultured bacterium | reverse complement strand
TGAGGTCTGATTAATTGCGTAAGTGGTTCGACAAGGTATAGGAACAGTGAAGGAAATCAATAAAATGGCTCATACTCAAGAATCAATTCCAAGCACGGTCCATGCGGAACATGTGGGCCACATTGTCCCCTTCTGGCTTCTCTTCGTGGTCTGGGCCGCGCTGATGGTTCTGACCTACCTTACAGTTCAGGCCACCTATTACGATCTCGGAGCCATGAACCTCATGCTCGCCATGGGAATCGCCACGCTGAAAAGCTCATTGGTCCTCCTGTTCTTCATGCACCTCGCGTTTGACCGTCCTTTCAATGCCATTGTCTTTATCGTCTCCCTTTGCTTTGTGATGTTTTTCGTGACCCTCGCTCTGGTGGATACCACCCATTATCAGGACACGCTCATCCCCGGTTACGCGCCGGATATGCCGCCCCGATGAATGAGGTAATGGAACATGAGTTTTGGCCCGTATTGACGCATCCTTGTGACAGCATCTATACTTCTTCCCTGTTTCTTCCACTTGTTGAGGACTGGTTGCTGGAGTCTTCTTGTCCCAAGCTAACACCACAAGTGTGAGATCGACAAACCCGGACACCTGTGGGTTTCCTGTGGGGTCCTTGCAAACACCAGGAGGAATAAAATGGGTATCAAGGTAGGAATTAATGGTTTTGGCCGTATTGGACGTTTAGTGGTCCGCGCGGTTCTCGCGCAAAAGGCCGGTATCGATTTCGTGGCGGTCAATGATGTGACTGACCCGAAGACGCTCGGTCATCTCTTCAAGTATGACTCGATCCATGGCCGCTTTGATGGCAAGGTCGAGGTCAAGGAAGATGCCATTGTCATCAATGGCGACAGCATGAAGGTGCTCAAGATCCTGAATCCGGCCGAACTCCCCTGGAAAGATCTGGGAGTGGACATCGTAATCGAATCGACAGGACGCTTCACCACCTCTGATAAGGCGAAGGCTCACCTGGATGCTGGCGCCAAGCGGGTCATCATCTCCGCTCCCGCCAAGGGCGAGGTCAAGACCATTGTCATGGGTGTTAACGACAAGACCTATGATCCCGCCAAGGACAAGATCCTTAGCAATGCTTCCTGCACCACCAACTGCCTGGCTCCAATAGCCAAAGTCCTGGATGAGAAATTCGGAATCGTCCGTGGGTTGATGACCACCATTCACTCCTACACCAATGATCAGCGTATCCTCGATCTGCCGCATGATGACCTGCGCCGTGCACGCGCCACCATGCTGTCGATGATCCCAACTAAAACCGGCGCCGCCGAGGCGGTTGGTCTCGTGCTCCCCAACCTGAAAGGCAAACTGACCGGTGGCGCGGTCCGTGTTCCGACCTTTGATGTCTCCCTGGTGGACCTGGTCGCCGAGCTCAAGAATGAAGCCACCGATGCCGACATCAATGCCGCCATGAAAGCGGCCTCCGAGGGTGAGCTGAAGGGTATCCTAGAGTATTGCAACGAGCCACTTGTCTCAATCGACTTCCTTAAGAATCCGGCCTCCTCGATCTTCGATGCCGGCAATACCAAGGTTCTCGATAAGAAGATGGCCAAGGTCTTCGGATGGTATGACAACGAGTGGGGCTTCTCTTGCCGCGTGGTCGACCTGATCAGTATGATCAACGCCAAAGGTGTGTAACGGAAACACATGAGCCAGGGGGCGGTTGAATGACCGCCCCCTGTTATCAACCGAGGAGGATACCGCCGTGGAAAAAATGACCGTTCGCGATGTGTCGTTCCAAGGCAAGAGGGCCTTGGTGCGTGTCGATTTCAATGTTCCTCTCAAAGAGGGGAAGGTTGCCGATGATACACGTATCCGCGCCGCGCTGCCGACCCTCAACTACATTCTGGATGGTGGCGGGTGCGCGGTGTTAATGTCCCATTTGGGACGTCCCGATGGTGAGAAAGATCCTTCCGCGAGCCTGAAACCAGTGGCGGAATGTCTCCAAAAACTCATCGGAAAGCCAGTCCATTTTGTGGATGATTGTATTGGTGATACGGTCCGCACGGCGGTAAAGGCGCTCAAACCGGGTGAACTTCTCGTCCTGGAGAATGTCCGTTTCCACAAGGGGGAAACCGCCAAGGATGACTCCTGCAAGGAGTTCGCCAAACAGCTTTCCGAATGTGGTGACCTATTCGTCAATGATGCCTTCGGTTCGGCGCATAGACCCCATGCCTCCGTGTCCAGAGTCACGGAATTTCTACAGCCCGCCGTGGCCGGATTCCTCCTCGAGAAGGAGATCGAATACCTCGTCAACAAAACCAGCCATCCAGCGCGCCCATTTGTGGCCATCCTGGGGGGCGCCAAGGTCTCCGACAAGATCAAGGTCATCCAGAAATTGATGACCCAGGTGGATGCGCTCCTGATCGGTGGTGCGATGGCTTATACGCTTCTCAAGAGCAAGGGGATGAAGGTTGGGAAGTCCAAGGTGGAGGATGACAAGCTCGAGTTGGCCACCGAGATTCTCACCAGCGCGGCGAAGAACGAAAAGTGCAAGATGTACCTGCCCATCGACCATGTGGTTGCGGAAAAACTTGAGGCGGGTGTTCCCACGCAAGTTGTGAGTGAAATCGCCGATGACCACATGGGACTTGACATCGGCCCGGAAACCCGGAAAACCTACAGTCATCTTGTCGCCTCGGCCAAGACGGTGGTTTGGAATGGACCGATGGGAGTTTTCGAGGTTCCTCCCTTCGATGAGGGAACCAAGACGATTGCCCTTGCCATCGCCGATTCCTCTTGCGTGAGTATTATCGGGGGGGGCGATTCAGTGGCGGCGATCCAGAAATTCGGACTAGCGGACAAGGTGACTCATATCTCGACTGGAGGCGGTGCCTCCTTGGAATTGCTTGAAGGAAAAGCATTGCCGGGTCTTACTTCTCTGACTGACCGGGCCTAATACACAATGATTCAGCTCTTCTTCACCATCGTTTTCGTGATCATCTGCATCATCCTGATTGGGATGATCCTCGTCCAGAAAGGAAGGGGAGGAGGTCTGGCCGGAGCCTTTGGTGGAGGAGGCAGCGAGACTTGGCTGGGGGGTCTCCAAAGCAAGGAGATTGTCCGTTGGACTACATGGTTTGCCATAGCGTTCTTCGCCTTGACCATTCTGCGTGATCTGGTTCCACCACAACGGATAGGCGCGGATGTGGAGAACCTGATGGGAACTACCGGCACCACCTCGACGGTGCCCGTTGATCAACAACCATCAGGAGAAGGCACGGCCCCAGGAGCGGTTTCAGCACCTCAGGCCGAGGTTCCCGCTCCAGCGGGTGGTGGTTCCTCGGCTCCCGTTCCAGTTCAAGCGCCGCCAGTAGGCCAAGGCGCCGCCCCACCGGCTGCACCTCCAGGACAAAGTGGAGCTCAGTAACCACTGAGTCTTTTTTGTGAATCAACTACGGTCCTCGCCGTTGCTCCCTTTCCACAGGGAGGTACTACCAAATGGTGTCACCTTGCTCATCAAGGAAAACCATTCGGTTCCCCTTGTAGCGGTCGATCTTTGGGTGGCTACGGGGAGCTCCCGCGAGAAAGCGGAAGAAGCCGGTATCTCCCATTTTCTGGAGCATCTGTTCTTCAAGGGGACCCCCACCCGCCCCGTGGGAGAAATGGACCGTCAGATCAAGTCTCTTGGCGGATACAACAACGCCGCCACCTCTTATGACTTCACTCACTACTATGTGGTTCTCCCCTCGGAGCATGTGGATCTTGCCCTTGAAATCCTGACAGATGCCCTCCTGAACATGGAACTACCGGTGGAGGAAATTGAACATGAAAGGAATGTGATTCTCGAGGAGATTGCTCGCAAGGAGGACTCTCCGCTTGGCAAGCTCTATGATGAGTTTTTACACAGGGTCTTCGCGAATACTCCTTACGAACATTCCATCCTGGGAACTCCAGAGAGCTTGGCCAGTCTTGACCGGGATCATTTCCTCGGCTACCGCAGGCGTCATTACAGCCCGGGAAATCTCCACATTGCCGTTTCCGGGAGTGTCGATCCCATACGGATCTCTCAGAGGACGAAGTTTCTGGTGGAGACCATGACACCTGTGGAGATTCCCTCGCGCCCTCCCCTGCCTGAGAATGACCGGATAGGGAGGGTCGAGTTTGAGATTCCCAAGGATGTTCAACAGACTTACCTCTGCATGGGTATGAAGACTCCCGCGTTACAAGGAACTCGCGATGAGGCCGCGCTGGATCTGATTGCATCCGTTCTTGGGGATGGCAGAAGCAGCCGCCTGGTTTACCGTCTGACCGAACGGAGCGGCTTGTGCTCCAGCATCTCCTCCTTTTACTGGACTTTAGACTGGACCGGCCTCTTTGGCATCGAGGCTTGTTACAATGGTGAGGATGAGAAAGAGGCCCTATCGGTGATTGAGGAGGAGTTGGCGCGGATACGCAATGAGCCTTTACCCGTGAAAGAGGTCGAAAGAGCCAAGGCTATGTTGTTGACCGCTCACCAATTTGATCTTGAGAAAAATTCCTCGCTCGCTGGTGTATTGGGACGCCATTCGGCCAACGGTATGCTCAAGAGCGCGATTGACTACGAAGAGCGGATTCATTCCATCACGGGAGACATCGCCCAAGAAGCTTTCAACCGTTGCTGCCCGGAGAAGAACTTGGTTTTGGGATTTGTACGCCCGGATAGGAAGGTTTGAGTATGGCTCCGGTTACCTCCCGCCTGATTAAGGAAACCGAGATCCTTCCCCTTCCCAGGGGAGCTTCGCTCCTCTTTCGTCCTAATAAGGTTAATGACATCGCCGCGCTGGTGATGGTTTTCCCCATGGGATCGCGCGAGGAAACTCCTGGCAAGGCGGGACTCACCACCCTGGCACTTCGAATGATCTCGCGTGGAACGAGAACCATGAATGACTTCGAGGTCGCGGTGGCCCTCGAATCGATTGGCGCCTCCTTCTCGACCGATGTTCAGAAAGACCGCGCGGCCATATCTGTCCATACCACAGGAGCTTATTGGCGGAAAACCCTTGATATTGTACATGAGATACTCACTGAACCTTCTTTTCCGGAGGATGACTTCGAGATCGAAAGGGAAATTCTCATTAAGGAGATCCGCGAGGATCTCGATTCCCCCCATGCCTGCGCTTACCGGCTCTTTCAGCGGACACTTTTCGATGGCCACCCCTATGGCCACCCTGGAGCCGGAACCGAGGAAACCGTCGCCGCATTGGACCTGGAAACGGTCAGGGATTCCTTCTTCTCACGCTTCAAGGGATTCCCGTTGAGCATCGGTGTTGTTGGAAATCTTGATAAGAACCAGGTACACGATGGTCTTGCGGATCTGGTGGAGGATCTGCCACGTGGTGAAACCATGCTCCTGCAGGTTCCACCTCCAATGACCCTACGTGAGTCCGCCCATGAAGTCTATGAGTGCAGGGCCACCGAAGCGGAATGCATGGTGTATGGGTTTCCCACGCCGGGTCTTCATGATCCAGGTTATCCAGCTTGGAAGGTCCTCGATTCCATCGTGGGTGGATCGATGGACTCACGCCTGTTCGCCAGGATCCGCGAGAAGGAGGGATTGGTTTACCAAATTGGCTCCTCGTATCCTCCCCTGGAATGGCAGGGTTTCTTCGGCATCTCGCTCATGTCGACCCGGCGGAACCACGACAAGGTCCTTTTCCACCTGCAAAAAGAGATAGACCGGCTCAAAGAAACACTCCCCGATCCAGATGAACTCCAGCGTGCCAAGACTTATCTCAAAGGTACTTTCCTGATGTCCCAGGAGCGCTGTTCGGACCAAGCCCATCTCCTTGCGCGTTATCACTCCCTTGGTTTGGGAATCGAATTCATTGATCAATATCCCTCTCTCCTGGATGCGGTAACCGCTGGGGATATTCAGTCCATAGCTCGAGAACACCTCCATCATCCCGTCTTGGCTATCGTGGGACCGGGGAATGGAAGCGGAGTGCACGCGTAGTCAAAGCCGCTCTTTGTCCTCTCAGCATGGCAGGTTTTTTTCTGCTTCTCAAAATGTGTGGTGTTACTTTGCCGCAATCTCAAGTACGGGAGCATATCGTATTCAGCTTGATCCATCTCAATCACCACTCCCTTTAGAAATCCTTGTAGTTCACAATACCAGCCTTGTGGATCATTATCCTGCATTCCCTTGCAGGTGTTGCTCCCGCGCAGGAAACGATGAAAAAGGGCGGTATTATGGCATCAAAACTAAGTGCGAAGGGCGGTTCTTCAGCTAAGCTTCAAGGACAATGGATCTGGGCTTATCCAAAGGAAACAGCTCCGAAAAACCGGTTTACGTATTTTCGTAAAGTAGTTTCACTTGATGAGATTCCAGCGGATGCGACCCTCCACTTTGCCGCGGACTCAAATGCCCAGATCTGGGTCAATGGTCACCTGCTCCGACGGAAGGTGGCTCGTTACCATGAGGAGAAGATCACCTGCGAGGTGATCAACGCTGGACCGTGGCTCAAGGCCGGTCAGAATGTGATTCTAGTTCTACACCACAACTGGGGCGATATCACTACCTTCCAGCGGACTGGCAACAAACATGCCGGTCTTTTTATCGAAGGTAGCTGGATCAAATCAGACTCTACTTGGAAATGTATTCAAGCCCCTCAGTTCGAGCCTCATGATCAACAGGTCATTGGAATCGCGGGACATGCTCATCGGATCCGCTATCCCCAGATCCTGGATTCACGTAAATATCTCTTGGGTGATCTTAATGATCCAGTCTTTGATGACTCCCAGTGGCAATCGGCCTTTGTGGTTTCCGATGGACCATGGCCGTCCCATCCCAATGATGTCGAGACGCCCGGTCAGCGCGAGACTCCAGTGTGTCCTGAGGATGTCCTCGCGGCGGGTACTTTGATTCCCTCCTCTGAAGCTGGAGAAGGTCCTTATTCCATCGCTGCCGCCATCCGCCTTGCCAAGTGTGTTCCCCACAATGCCTTTACCAGGCAAGCGAAGGGGATGATCCATGGAGACCAAATGACCCTCAAAGGAAAAGCCGGAGAGTCCTTTTACATCACCTTTGATTTCCATCGCCCCGTACATGGCTTCCCCTTCCTTGAAATGGTCAGCCGTTCTGGTGGTGTAGTGGTCGACATTGGTTATGGTGAAATCACCCGTGCGCTCTATGATGATAAGGTTCATGTGACTCCCGATGGCTGGGTGAATACCGAGGGAGTGGTGGGCAAGGGGTATGCCGACCGGATGATCGCCCGGGCCGGTGTACAGTCGCTTGAACTCCCAGATGAGCGTACCGCTCGATGGCTCACACTTCACATCCATTTTCCAGAAGATGGCGAACTCACTCTCCGCAAAGCCGGCTTCATAAAGTCGCAATATCCCATCCAGCCGTCCGGATCTTTTGAGTGCGGAAGCGAACGTATTCACCAGATCATCCGCCTGTGCCTGGTCCATGCGGAAGTCACCATGATCGATGCCTATGTGGACACTCCTGGACGAGAGGATGGGCAGTGGCTCGAGGATGACCGTCCACGCGCGCTGATCGCCGAACGCTGGTATGGGGATCACCTCCTGCGGCGTTTTCTGATCCGCACAGTGGCCGAGAGTCAAGGCCCGGATGGCCATGTCCATCCTTTTCCTCCCAGCAATTTCTCCAGTTATCCAGCATCATATGACTGGAGCCTCCAATGGGCGGCAGCCATCTATGACGACTACATGTGGACAGGAGATGTGGAGTTTTTAAGGAAGTACTGGGAGAACCTTTGCCGGTATTGGGATGCAATCCTCTCGCATGTAAACGAGGAGGGCCTTTTCCTCTCCAACCATCTGCTCTGCGATATTCGTGTGAGTGTTCGTCCAGGACGCCCCGATGAGTCCAGTGGTATGATCACTCCGTGGGTGATCGAGCGGCTGGATTGGAGTGTTCGGCTCGCTGAGGCGGTTGGAGATACGAAACGGGCATCCAGGTGGCGTAAGGTCATCAAAAAAATGACATCGGCCTTCAGAAAGTATCATGTGATTCCCGCCTCGGAGGGAGTTCCTCTCCATGTTGGCGACCGATACGATCCCGGTAATCCATCCGCTCAACGTGGCTTCAGTCAGGCCTCCCATACCATCTCGGTGACTTCGAAATTGCTCTCCCCTGATGAAGCCAAGGAAATTCTCGACTATGTCTTTCCCGCACCGGATGGAACACCTCCCTCAGGAGTTACCCGGTGGAATAATCCCACTTATTGCCATCGTGCCTTGAAAGCTCTTTCCGAGAATGGACTGGGGGAACGGGCGGTGGCCCATCTCTTGGAACGCTATGCCCCCTATCTTCCCTGCCATCCGCGTAACCAGACCCCCTTGGTTCTTCAAGGACCGCTGGGGGGCCCCCTTCCGGAATATTGGATCAGCCGTGAGGACTTGAATCTGAAGGAAGGAGAGATCGACCATGCCCAGCCCGACGATGAGACTGGATCGCATGGATGGGGAGCTGTACCCCTGCTCTGGTTGCATGAGTGCCTGCTGGGAGTAAATGTGACAGAGCCCGGCGGGGGACGAATACGAATCGCTCCCAACGCCGCGGGGCTGCCCTACATCTCCGGCCATTCGATGACTCCCAAAGGCTTGGTTTCGGTTTATTGGGATCCCTCCGCATTGATCCTCGAAACCACTATCCCAGCCGGAGTTACGGCGGAGGTGGTCTTGCCCGAGGGGGTGAATCCAGACCGGATCAGATCTCCAAAAGGTATCACGCCTTTAGGTGGCGGACGCTACCAGGTGAGTAAAGCAGGTCGATTCTGTTGGCGGGCACATTGAAAGTAGGACGAATGACAAAACAATCCGCGTATTGGATTATCTGGGGAGGGATCGTTTCCGCTGTATTGCTGGCGAATGTGCCCGCTTTAGGTGGTGAACCGCCCAAACGGGCCGTCTCACAGGTTCCAAGCATCACCGAGATCCTCTTCGCCTTGGGGCAAGAAGACCGTGTGGTGGGGGTCTCACGTTTCTGCCGGTTCCCCCCCGGGGCGCAAGCCAAACCCAAAGTTGGTGGACTCCATGATGCGGATCTGGAAAGGATCCTGGCCCTCAATCCAGATTGGATTGCTCTGTTCAAGGGGCAGTCCAAGATCGGAGATGTCCTCACCGCACATGGCTGTCAGGTGTACTACTGCGATGTGGAGACCATCGAGCAGATGTATGCCTCGATCCGTTTATTGGGAGACACTTTCTCCGTTCCGGAAAAAGCCAGTGCGGTCATCTCCTCGATGAGCAGGGAGTTTCAGGATATTCGCCAGAGGTTGGCGGACCTGCCACGCAAGCGGATTCTTTATGTGGTGGGACGCGAGCCGGGATCGCTTAAGCAGCTTTATGGTGCCGGCCATGGAACCTTTCTGGCGGAAATTCTTGATATTGTGGGAGCCACAAGTTGTGTAGACCCAAAACTGGGACGTTATCCTGTGATTTCCCGGGAAGCGATCATCCTGGCCAATCCCGATATCATTGTGGATGGAGGCGCCACTCCGGTTGAGAGGGAGAGTGGAGTCATCCCTCCGGAATGGAGCGCATTGGCCTCGGTCAGTGCGGTCAGAGAGAAACGGATCCTGATGATCGATGATCCCCACCTGACTATCCCTGGTCCTGGAATCACCGCGAGTATCCGGAAACTGGCTATCCTGATTCATGGCGAGGCCGCCGGGCAACGGCTTCAGGCCGTCCCTTAGCCAATCGCTCCATATGGCGGAACAACAAAACGAATGTCGCCTTCACTTTTCGCCTTCAGCCTTTCGCATGTCTCCTTCTCCTACAGCCCCTTAAGACCTGTTCTGCTGGAGATCACCGCGGACTTCAAGGAAGGTGAGTTCTATGCGGTCATCGGTCCCAATGGAGCAGGGAAATCCACTCTCCTGGGATTGTTGTCGGGACGTCTTCAGCCATGCTCTGGAGATGTACTTTCTGGTGACAAGCCGGTCTACCAGTGGCACCGGCGGGAGTTTGCACGCCGAGTGGCTGTTGTCCCTCAACGCGAGGAAGCTGTCTTCGATTTTACGGTCCGTGAAGTGGTTTTGATGGGCCGTTTTCCCTATCAGAAAGGCCCAATCGGGCTTGAAGAGACTCACGACTATGAGGTCGTGGAAAGTGCGCTCGAACAGACCGGTCTCCTACCCCTCGCGGATCGCCCCATTGGTTCATTATCCGGCGGAGAACGTCAACGGGCCCTCGTGGCGCGTGCTCTGGCGCAAGAGACCCCGATCCTTCTTTTGGATGAACCCAATAGCGCCCTGGATCCGCTCCATCAGAAAATGATGATGGATCTTTTCCTGCGATTAAACCAAGAAGAAGGCAAGACCCTTGTGTTGGTGTCCCATGACCTGTCGCTAGTGGGTTCCTATGCCAAGCGGGTGATGGTTTTCAAGGAAGGCCGTATCCTCCATGAAGGACCCACTGAAGCCATCTTTGATGGTGAGTTTTTGAGTGGAGTCTACCACACACGTATCGGTGTCCAGCGTCTTGACAATGGAACCACGTTGGTGGGGGTGCTGCGATGACAATAGCGATGCGTACGATCCTGATCCTTGGGATCCTTGCACTGGTTTTGCTGGTCACGCTGATCGTGTGTCCTCTGGTGGGACCTTCGGGATCCAGTTTCTCGATCACCAAGGTGTTCGACTCCTCCATCCCGTATGAGCACAATGTGGATGCAGTCATCTTCTTCACAACCCGTCTTCCACGTGCTTTGTTCGGAGCGCTGGTGGGATTTGGGCTGGCGATCGCCGGAGCTGTATTCCAGGCTCTACTGCGCAATGACCTGGCGACACCCTACACCTTGGGTCTTTCAGGTGGTTCCTCATTGGGCGCGTTGCTCGCTATTCACTTTGGCCAGTCCTATCTCCACGCTTCGGTCTTGGTTCCCATGGGCGCTTTCCTGGGAGCCATTGGGGTGGTGGCCTTCATCGGCCTTCTGGCACGCCGGTCCGGGCATGGATTCTCCACGAACACATTACTTTTGGCGGGAGTGACTCTGAACCTGCTTTTCTCGGCGTTCATCCTTCTGCTGCAATACATCTCCGACCCCTTTCAGACCTTTAAGATGATCCGTTGGATGATGGGGGGCTTGGATGTCGCGGATATCCGTATCCCCACGTTCCTTGCCCTCCCAACGCTCGGATGTGGTGTGGCACTCATTTGTCTGGGGAGAACGTTGGACCTGCTCTCGATGGGGGAACATACAGCGCTTCATTTGGGGGTTGAGGTGGGGCGTGCCCGGTGGAGTGCGCTGATTTTTTCGGGTCTGATGACCTCGCTCTTGGTGGCCTACTCAGGCCCCATTGGATTTGTGGGATTGATTGTGCCTCACACACTCAGACGCATCTTTGGTCCCGGACACCGCTTTCTGTTGCCAGCGAGTGGACTCTTTGGGGCAACATTCCTGGTCTGGTGCGACACCTTCGCGCGCACTCTCTTCAGCGAGGTCGAGATCCCCGTGGGAGTAGTTACCGCGTTTCTCGGCGGTCCTTTCTTCCTGTTTATCCTGTTGCGTTCATTGAAGAAGGAAGGGTAGGGTGGGGCTTGCCCCACCGTTGGATAGTAAAAGAGGCCTCGCCGCACCACACAACGGGTTATCCCACCAATTGGCGATAAATTTGAATGTGGCTTTCCACCATCTTACTGGCGGGAAACTCTGACCGGACACGTTCCTGGCCTTTAATCGCTCCTTGGACTGCTTTCTCCCGGTCAAACAGGATCGTCCGGATCGCCTCCGACATCTCCTCGGTGTTGTTTGGATCGAACAACCAGCCGTTTTCACCATCCGTGATAATCTCCGGGATACCGCCCCCACGGCTTGCGGCCACCGGGATCCCAAGGGCTTGTGCCTCCAGAACCGCATTGGGAAAACTTTCTCGCAGCGAGGGGCAGATTAAGGCATCACACTCGGCAAGCATTTTAAGCCGTTCCATCCTCCGCCCCATGAATACGGTTGCTCGGAAAAGATTCTTGTCGCCAGCGTATTTCTCCACTTCGCCGAAGAGTGGGCCGTCACCGAAGAAGATGAGACGGATGAGCAACCGCTCAAAAAGCAGTATCCGGACCGCATCGAGAAGGCGGAAATGGTTCTTGCCCGGCACAAAATCAGCGATACACGCAAGGACCTTCTCTCCATCCTGAATTTGGCAGGACTGGAGGTATTTCTTCACTTTAGGACGGGTTAAGAGGGCAGGGCGCTCAGGCACCGCCTCCTCCGGAAAGCCGTTGTGAATGACCCGGACCTGCTCCCGCGGGATCTCCTCAACTTGACATGCAAATTCCCTTGCTGCCTGGGAGTTGCACAAAACCAGGTCGCTTTGCGAGACTGCCGCGATGCGGTGACGGTGCACCTTGGGATCGATTTCCTCCTCGATATCCCGCCTTGTCAGAATAATCCTTTGGACTCCCGCTGAGCGCGCGCCGCGGACTACCGCCGCATCCGTCCCACGCAGGAAGGTGTGAATCAGGTCTACATCATGTTTCTTGCAATAACGGCGGATTTTAAGGCAGGTGCCCCATGCAAGGGGATCCTCAACTCCGAGGGTATCGATAGCCACTCCTGCTTCACGTGTCGAAGCGGCCAGCTCCCCCTCCTTTTGAAGACATAAGATATGAGGTTTGTATGATGACTCCGTTAATTTCCTAGCCAATAGGCTGAGCTGCATGGCCGGTCCACTGATGTCAAGCGAAGGAATGATGAAGAGAACAGATGTGCCCATAGTAGACAGATAGAGTATGCACTTAATCCCACGGGACTTCTACCAGTCACTGGGATTCTTGGCCCATTTTCAGCTTGGATTTGTTGTTGACCGGGGGTAGACGGAGCACCACCCCCGGTGTCCACTTGTTCCTTCTCTACCTGACCCCGTAGATGATCTCGCAGGTTAATTGATCCAGGCGCTCATAGGGCAGCGGATGCGCGCAGATGGTATTGCGGTCGAAGGTACGGGCCTTGAGGGCTTTGGCCTTTTCCGCGCTGTAGCCTTTGCAGAGAGCCTCCAATTCAGGATCGGCGCGCTTGACCGCTTTAAGCAGGTCCTGAATCTCCTTGTCCTCATTCCAGCGTTTGGCCTTCTCCTTGAGGATCAAGTAGGTTCTCATGCAACCGGAGGCGAAAGCCTTGACTCCATCCAGGTTCTCGGTGCGGTAGGCATGGGCATCAAAGTGCCGAGGGCCCTCATATCCGCTGTCCTCGAGAAGTTTCACGAGGAAGAAACAGACCTTGAAACTCTCGGAGCCGAAACGGAAATCCTGATCGTAGCGTCCGGGACGCTGGTCATTGAGATCGATGTGGAACAGCTTGCCAGCCTCGATGGCCTGACCGACCGCATGGAAGAAATTCAAGCCGGCCATGGTCTCATGAGCCACCTCCGGATTCACTCCGACCATCTCTGGGTGAGCAAGGGTTTTGATGAAACCGAGGTAATTGCCGGTGGTGGGGAAGTAGAGGTCTCCGCGCGGTTCATTGGGTTTGGCCTCGAGAGCGAACTTGAGTCCATACTTCTGCTCGATGGAATACTCGCAGAGGAAATCGAGCGCATCACGGAAATACTTGATCCCATCACGCGGG
Organism: uncultured bacterium; assembly: GCA_964581845.1. GTDB lineage: Bacteria > Hinthialibacterota > Hinthialibacteria > OLB16 > OLB16 > OLB16. The sequence continues at coordinate 1,481 of CAZORO010000072.1, read as the reverse complement.
TCCTTGGAGGCATCCACCTCGGTTCCCTCACGTCCGCCCCAGAAGACATACACTTGCGCCCCCAGGCTGGCGCCCAGATCCATGGCATTCATGGTCTTTTGCAAGGCATAAGCGCGGACATGGGGATCATTGGAGGTGAAAGCGCCATCCCGGAAGACCGGTTCCCCGAAGAGATTCGTGGTGGCCATCGGAACCTTCAAGTCATAATCCGCCAGAACTTTTTTGAACTCTTTGAGGATCTGATCTTTCTCAGCAGTTGTGGCATCGATCGGGATCAGGTCATTGTCATGGAAGTTGACTCCATACCCGCCCAGTTCGCCTACAATCTTGGCGATCTCCCATGGTTTGAGCGGGAGGCGCACCGATTCCCCGAAGGGATCACGTCCCGTGTTCCCAATGGTCCACAGGCCAAAGGTGAACTTGTCTGATTTTTGCGGTTGATAACTGCTCATGTGTGATTCTCCTGAGTGTGAATCCAATATGAAATGAGAGGGTATTCACTCCGCTCTTCAGTTTCAAGGTCCGGGTTTCTCGGGCACACGGAGGCGATTAGCCGTCTCATCGGCTTTCTCCGCTTCGTCGGGATGACCGAGGATACGCAGTAGACGTGCCTCCTCGTCGTGGAAACCAGCCCAGCAAGGGTTGTAGAGGAGCAACCCTCGAACCGCGCCAAGGGAAACCTTCGGATCCCCCTTTTGTTTTCCATACTCAAGCCAGGCCTCATAAAGGGCTAGAGAATGGCGATAGTTGCCAGCCTTTAGCAGGGCCCTCTCCGCCGTTGGAAGATCCTTTTCCTGTAAAGCCACCTGGGCCCGGTATAGCCAACGGTCATGGGTGTCGGGAAGCGGGTACAGGATCGAATCGAGTTGATATCCCGCCAACTGAAACAGGGCCGCGCGAAGTTCCGGGTTGGGAGTTCCCATTCCCCCTAGGAACCCTTCATACCCTTGTTTTAGTAATCGCTGGTCCCGCAAGCCCAAGGCAGATATCAAAACCAAGATGAGGCCTACTAAGGTGGCGAGGACTGACACCCACCAACGCCTATTGCTATCCGGGGGATGGGTAAGGGCTGTTTGGCGGTAAGGACTTGAGATCAAGACCGCCATGTAAACCACCGCCAGCAGAACCGGTTGAGGTTGACGTAGGGGGAAATCCACCAGGGAGTGGAAGAAGATCAACAACAGTCCCGCGCCACATGCCCATAGATTTGCGATCGAGTGAGAAGGTTGTCCACCTGATGTTCGCAAGCGTCTTACCCACAGCAGGATCACTGCTCCCACCAGCCAGAAGAAGGCAGCCCCACCCAAGACTCCCGCCTCCGCAACCACCTGGAGAGGATCGCTGTGGGCCTGTGGAACCAATCCTACTGAGGGACGGTCATGCGGATAGCCTCGCTGACGGTAGATTTCACCCTGGTAAAGATTGTGTACCGCGAAATAGTGTCCCCAACCAATTCCGGAGAGGGGGTGGTCCTTGATCAT
>CAZORO010000071.1:11212-15064 GCA_964581845.1 uncultured bacterium | reverse complement strand
TCCTCGATGGTGTCCGCGACATGGGCTACATCCCCCACAGTGATGGGATGGCCGTTGCGGTTGGCGATGACCATCTCAGCGAAATCCTTGGCCTCCTTGGGCTTCCCGGCGACTCTCAAGGTCGCTTCGGTCTGCTTCCCGGTGATACGTCCCAGCGGTGTGTCCACATTCTCGGACTGAACCCCCGCGATGACCTCATTGACTCCCATTCCGAAAGCTTCCAGACGGGAGGGATCCAGCTCGATTTGGATCTCGCGCTTGGAGGTTCCCACGAGTTCGACCTTCCCCACGCCGGGGAGACCTTCGAGACGGCGCTTGATCTTACGTTCTGCGAGCTGGCTGATATCACGTGGGGGAAGAGTATCCGAGCGGATGGCCAGCGAGATGACCGGAGAGCCTTGCAAGTCAAACTTTTGGATAATGGGGTCCTCGATCTCGAGTGGCATCTCACCCCGGATAGAGGCAACCTTGGTGCGCACCTCCTCCGCCACCTCGTTGACCCGGTTCTCCAGGTAAAACTCGATGATGACCAGCGAGACTCCCTCCTTGGAAATGGAGCTCAGGTTCTTCACGCCGGAGATGGGGTTGACCGACTCCTCGATCCGGCGAGTGACCTCGCGCTCGATGGTCTCGGGAGAAGCCCCACGGTACACGGTTGTGACTGTAACGACCGGGAACTCGACATCCGGCTCCATCTCGATGGGAAGACGTACATAAGAGAACAAACCCAGCGTGACCAGCGCGAGCATCATGACCGATGCGAAAACAGGCCGGCGGATCGATAGATCTGAGAGAAACATGGCTCAGTGCTCCTCCGCTTTGACCAATGGGATATCCAAGGCTGTCACTGACACCAAGTCACCATCATGCAGCAAGAAGGCTCCCCGCGTGACCACTTGTTCACCGCCCTCAAGCCCTTTGACAATCTCCACAATGTCACTTACAGGGGTTCCAGTCTCCACGGGTTGCTTGTGGACCTTCCCATTGTCCACAACGAACACATACCGTGAGGGAAACTTGATCTGCTCCGAGAGTACGGACACCTGAGGAATCAGGAGGACATCCTGCCGCCTCGAGGTCTCGATTTTCCCTTTCACAAACAAGCCGTCTTTCAACTCTCCGGTCTCGTTTTGGACCTCAGCGAGTATGCTCACTGCCCGTGTGACCGGATCGGCGCGCGGGTTGATGAACTTGATATGCGCTGAAAAGGTTCTTCCTGGATAGACATCTGTGGTGAAGTCCACTGCTTGATCCACATGGACCTTAGCCAGACTCGTGGAGGGAACTGAAAGAATCAAATCCAGGATTTTATTATCGACAATCTCGAAAAGCGGTTTTCCCGCCCCTGATCCATCGACCCTCTCTCCCACCTGCGCGTTTCTGGCCGAAATCACGCCATCGATAGGAGCGCGGATCTCGGACTTTTCCAACTGAAGATGTGCTTCGTGGAGACTCTGTTCGGACATTTGGAGCCTGGCCTTGCATCCCGTCAGTTCCGCCAACGCCATGTCGCGGGCACGGACCGCCTCATCGTGACTACGCTCCGGAACCACATTGGCGCTGTTGAGGGTTGTAACCCGCTCATATTCACGGCTAGCATGATGCAATGCGGCCTCGTTCTTGAGGATTTCCGCCTGGCCTGACTTCAGGTCGGCTTCACAACGCGCCACCCTGGCTCTCACCTCGCGTGTATCCAGCCTGGCCAGGACATCTCCCTCCTTGACTTCCACCCAGTCCAAGACCAATACCTCTTCGATGATTCCTGGGTACTCTGAATGAATCGCCGCCACCCGTTTGGGAGTCAGCGTACCCACCACATCGATGCTCTCGGTAACCTCGCCACGCCTTACGCTGGTCACCTCAACGGGGACTGGGGCTGGACCGCTAACCTCTTCTGGAGACGAGGCATGATTACGCCGCGCGGACAGTGCCAGGGCTCCCATGCCCACGCCGCTCAAGATGATTAGTACCAACAATGTCCGTCTTCTCATCATCCCCCCACCTTTTGGTTCGCGATCCCATCGAACACCAGGTCCAGGCTCCTCACAAGATCGCTGGTATCCATCTTCGGGCCATTCGGGCACAACCACATTTCAATGGCAATACTGAGTAGACCGGTCACCACCATGGCCATATCCAGGGAGTTCTTGGTTCTCAATTCGCCACGCTGGATCCCCTCCTCGACGAATCCTTGCAGTACCTCCAAATGTCTCTGCCAGTACCTGTCATAGTCATAGGATGGAGCGCCTTGCGGCGGACCATAGAACACCATGTATACTAAGCGGGCGGCATCGATCTTCTCGATGAATAGATTGAAACTCTCGGCGGCCAAACGCCGGAGTTTCTGGATCGCGGTTCCCTCCCACTCCAATGCTTGATCCAGGATCCGGTCCAGACTGCCATAGGCATCGTTCAGAATCTCGATATAGATCCCCTCTTTGTTGTCAAAGTAGTAGTAGAGGATTGGCTTGGTTACGCCCGCCGCCGCCACGATTTCGTTCACACTCGTGGCGGCATATCCTTTCCGCGCGAAGAGCTTTACAGCGGCTCGTAATAACCTCTCCCTTGCTTTCACATCTCCCGCCTGAGGGCTTGCATCGGGAGGAAGTGGTTCAATTCGTGGTTGAGTACTCATTTGTCTTTCCTCTTCTGTCCTTACCGATCGGTCTAAACCTACCGGTAAGTCTACACTTACCAGTTAGTAAATATAATGGCTCAAATGATGTCAAGCCCGCATGAACCCCTATTCTCATGTCTTGTCTTAAATTTATTGCAGTAGCACTAGTAAAATGAATAAGATAAGAATTGACTTTCTCGATGGGAAGACCTACTATTCGTGGTTGGGAGGGGTACCCATGAACCAACCGTCCGGATCCTCGCTTGAGGAATGCGCTCTCATTCTTTCTCAACGGTTGGCCGAATCTCACGGTCTCTATATGCGCCTACTCACTATCGAGCGGGAACAGGAAGTCTTGATCGATCAAGGCCAGATCGAGGAGACGGCCGCACGTATTGACGAGAAACAAGCCCTTCTCTCACATATTCAGCTCTCTGATGAAAGCAACAAGGTCTGGCAAGAGGTTCGTAATCAGGCACCGGATTCTTTGCGTGGGCGCCTCCAAGGGCAAGTGGATGACCTCCAAAATGCGATTTCCCAGATTCTCGAGCTCCAGAAAAAGAATGAGGAAAAACTCCGTCAACATGGAGAGGAAATCAGCTCCAAGCTCCAGGAGATACGGATGAAACGCTCCGCCAACCGGGGCTACCAGCAACGCGCCGCTCAGGATGCTTATGGGAGATCCAAGTTTTATGACAAGAGATCCTGAGCACCCGGATCTGGGTCATGTCGACGCTCAGAGTCTGGTGCTGGATTTCCATCCCGAGGATATGCCGCACCTCTCCGCCGAGGAGTCACGCCTTTTGGCTCGGCACTTTGAAATTTTCACCGAGACCACCAACAAACTCATCGCCGCCCACCAGCACCTTCAAGGACAGGTCCGTTCGCTCCTTAAAGAACTCGAGATCAAGAACCGTGAACTTAAAGCGGTCAACCATGAACTTGCGCGCAGAATACTCGAGACCGAGGAAGTCAAAGAGTTCCTCGACCGGGTGATTGACTCGATGCAAACCGGCCTGGTGGTGATGGACGCCCAAGGGGATCTTACTCGTGTCAATCGGGCCGCGCGCGCTCTCTTGGGATGGGGATCGGAAGCCCCACACCGCATCGAAGAACTTATCGACTCGGATTTATTCCAGGTTAAACCAGTAGCCGCTGGACTTGATAGCCCTCCCCGCTCGGGCGAGATCCGTCTTCGTACACGCGATGGTGGCACTATTCTGGTCCGCTTCACC
>CAZORO010000071.1:8962-11202 GCA_964581845.1 uncultured bacterium | reverse complement strand
ATACTCCCTCGGAAAAAACTGGTTCGTTGATCGTCTTCGAGGACCTTTCCAGGTTACGCCTGCTGGAGGAAAGAGTACGCCGGGCGAATCGCCTGACCGCTCTTGGTGAACTCGCCGCTGGCGTAGCTCATGAAATGCGTAATCCCCTCGCGACAATGCGCGGGTTCCTCCAACTGCTTCCCCTTGAATACGAGGATCCTGATTTCCGTGAGGAATGCTCCACTCGCCTTATCCGTGAAATCGACCGTCTCGCACGCCTTACCGAGAGCTTGCTGGAGCTCTCGCGTCCCATCCGCCCCGAGGACTACCGGATCGATCTGGCCCAGCTTGTTTTGGAGGTCCTCGCCGAGCAACGCGAAGTTTTTCAGTCAGAAGAGGTTGAGGTGGTGGTGGATCTCCAAGAAACTCCGCTTCTTCCCCTCGACCGGGATCGTATCAAACAAGTACTGCTCAACTTGATCATCAATGCCCGTCAAGCAATGACGGAGACCAAACGGCTGGAGATCCGCCTTGGAACCCGGGAGGAGGTCTGGGGACCCGAGGACCAGCTCACCCTTCTGGCTGTTCTCTCGGTCAAGGATAATGGAAAGGGGATCGAGAGCCGTCACCTCGACAACATCTTCGATCCCTTCTTCACCACCAAGGATGAGGGGACCGGCTTGGGACTTGCACTCTGTCACCGGATCATCGAGGAGCACGGGGGGGTCATCCGGGTCGAGAGCGCCCCCGCCAAGGGGTCTACTTTCACTCTTTTCTTTCCAGTGCCGGGAGAGACTTGAGGAGCGATGGCATGGCGAAAGTTCTGATCGTGGATGATGAATCGGGGATCCGCTCGCTGCTTTCGCGTGTCCTCGGGAAGAAACACGAGATCCGCGAGGCCGCCAATGGACGTGAGGCTCTGGCCACCACCATTGAATGGTTCCCGGATATCATGATCTGCGACCTGAAAATGCCCGAGATGGGGGGACTCGATGTACTCCGGGAGCTTCAGGCCCGCAAGGATGAAACCGTTGTGATCGTCCTCACCGCCCATGGCACCGTGGAAACAGCGGTTGAGGCCATGAAACTCGGAGCTTTCGACTACCTCCGTAAACCCTTTGATGTCGAGGAAGTCCTGGTCGTGGTCGAAAAAGCCCTCTCGATCCGCGACCTTAAGGAGGAGGTAAGAACCCTACGGCGCCAGGTCCAGAAACGCGACCGCCTTGACCAGATCATTGGGCGGTCGGCGGCGATGTTGAAAGCCTTCGACCTGATTGAGCAAGTCGCTCCCACACGTTCCACGGTACTCATCGCGGGCGAGAGCGGCACCGGCAAGGAGCTTATCGCACGTGCCCTTCATGCCCATAGCCCCCGCGCGGATAAACGCTTCGTGGCGGTTAACTGCGCGGCCATCTCCGGGGAACTCCTGGAGAGCGAGCTCTTTGGTCATGAAAAGGGTTCCTTCACCGGCGCCGTCTCCAGCAAAATCGGCAAGTTCGAGCTGGCTAATGGCGGAACCCTCTTTCTCGATGAAGTCAGCGAGATGACCCCACGCCTCCAGGCCAAGCTGTTGCGTGTCCTGCAAGAGGGCGAGATCGACAAGGTCGGCGGTACAGCACCCATCGCTGTGGATGTACGTATTCTCGCCTCGACCAACCGGAATCTGTCCGAGGCCATCAAATCGGGATCCTTCCGCCAGGACCTTTTCTACCGTCTCAATGTAGTCACCATCTCCTTCCCGCCTCTGCGTGACCGCAAGGAGGATATCCCCCTTTTGGTGGAACACTTCTGCAAGATCTACGGCGATGAGAATAGTCATCCCATTGAGGAAATCCCCCAGGAGTCCATGCAGATCCTGATGCATTACAATTGGCCGGGGAATGTCCGCGAGCTGGAAAATGTCATCGAAAGAGCCTCGATCCTGTGCCGGAATGGGATTCTGACTCCGGATTGCCTACCCGAGGAGTTGCTTCTCCCAGCTCACCGCGATGGCCTCGATATTCATGTCGGGATGACCACCTACGAGGCGGAGAGGTTGTTGATCCTGGAAACTCTCAAGCATTGCGGTTCCAACCGTACCCGAGCGGTGGAGCTATTAGGAATTAGCGTGCGTACGCTACGCAACAAACTGGCCGAATTCCGCCAGGCTGGGATTGAAGTCCCTTAAAACCGAGAGAACGATGGCTAGCTTGATTGAACTGTCCTGGATGCTGCAAGTCCGGGTGGAAGCCCTCCACAAGGAGCTCTCTGACTCGGGACTG
>CAZORO010000071.1:0-8952 GCA_964581845.1 uncultured bacterium | reverse complement strand
GGCGACTTCACGCTTGAGGAAGACCTGCCCCCCGAGGTCGCTGAGTTCCTCGAACACCAATTCACAACAGCCCACCGCAAAGGCTGGCTCCGGCGTTTGCGTGGATTGCTTGGCCGTCTCAGACGCAGACGGAGCCAGTCCCTTCCAGAGAAAACTTCCTTTGCGGCAGGACCCGTTCCGCCCCCTTTAATAGAAGCAGCTGCAAAACCCGGTCCCTCGATTTCCATGGGTGGGGAGGTTTCCGTGGAAGGGGAGAAGGAGGCATTGAAGGAGGACCTCCCGGTCCTCTTGGAAGAATTGGAAGAACTCCTGCCAGGAGTGGATACCACCGGCACTGATCATCCGGCGGAAGAAGTCCAAGCCGGACCTACCGGGATGGAGGACTTAGTACCCCCTGATGATGACACAGGTGGTGATGCCTTGACGGATTTGGAGGAGACCGCCACATCTCTTTCCACCGGAACTCCAAGTCAAGGCGGTCCCGGTCTGGCGCCGGACCTCCTTATGGCCTCCCTTGAACAGATCGAGGAGATCCGGGGTGATCTAGGGCCAGACCTGAATAAACCTTTCGAGGAATTGCTTCCAGATTTGACCCTCGAACCGGAGCTGGAGGAGCCTCCGTTCCCCGCCTTCGAGGAGGAAGCCGTAGAGGAGATTCAGGAGTTTCCTCTGCCCACAGATTCCGAGGAGATCAGCTCAATCAGGCTACAGGCTTTGGTGGATGACCTGGCCAAGGGGCTCCCTGACCTGAATGAGATACCTCATGTGGAGCGAGTTCCCCTTCTACGCCGTTTACGAGGTCTTATTCCCTCCATTCATCTGGATCTCAAACAGAAGATCGCGCTGGCGGCAACCTTCGTCGTGGCCTCTGGTTTGATTGCCGCCTCGCTTTTCTACCGGGGTACTAATTATGGACCCAGTGGGGATAAACGTTTCCTTGAGGAAGGTCTTAAGGAGGAACTTGCGAACCGTTACGAAGATGCTTTGGAGTCTTTCCGCAAAGTAGTCACCCGTTATCCTGAAAGTCCCTTGGTGGTGGATGCACGCGAGCACATGGCGAAAATCTACCAGACGATTGGGAACCTGAGTGGCGCGGCCAGAGAGATGGAACAAGGTCTCCGTAGTCAATCACGGCTACTGGATAAGGCTACCATTGAGTGGTCAGAAGCTGAACGGAACTATCGCTTGAGGGGCCTCTATTTTCTGGGGGATATAAATGCGGCGAATAGCAAGTGGTCCACTGCGGCCGAGTGGTTCTCACAGGTACTCGATGCCACTCCTTCCGAATCACTAAGGCAAAAAGCCCTCTACCGTTTGGCGGATGCCCTGTACCGTCAGGAGGAGGGAGAAGAAACCGATTCATCTAAGCTCCGCGCACTGGCTACCGCTAATGAGACCGCTCTGGAGGCTTCTCCTGAAAGCGAATGGACCAACACCACCCTCTTCCGCCTCTCCAGGTTGTGGGAGGAATTGGCTGGATATGAACTTGGGATCCGCGAGGAAAACCTGGAAAAATCCCTCAAGTACATGCGTGAACTCGAACGCAAGGGCATGGCTGTGGGAAAAGCGGGCATCGACCCCTTGGATGTCAAACTTCATATAGGAAGGCTCCTGCGTGAGCTGGGACGTGCGGATGAGAGTATCGCACTCTACCGTGAGATCCTGAATATCCCCGAAGATCCCTTGGAGGATCGTCCACCACCTTTTACGGTGATCGCGGGCCTGGCACGCTCTCTCCTGGCCAGCGCGGAGAGTGGCAAAAGCGCCTCCCCCGAGGCCAGCCTCTATGAAACCCTTGAACTGGTCCGTAATAAGGAAGATGCACCTTTGAGCGAGCAGGACCTTACCGAAGCTCTCTATCTTCGCGGCCATGCCTACTACCAGCTGGGCATTTTGAAACCCGGAGTAACCAATGGCGGCGAAAGCACCTTCTTTACGAAGATGGACAATGCCTATCAGGCGGCTCTTTCACGCAATGACAACTACGGCATTCAGGGAGAGGATTCTCTCTTGGCAATGATGCGCCGGACAAATTACCTCTTTCAGATCAACCGGGACTACCGTGATGCGGTCCGTTCCTACCGCCGCATCCTTGAACAGTTTCCGAGCAGTATTTATGCCTACCGTGTCCGTTATCGTCTCGGCTCGGCGCTTTTCCAACTCGGGGAATACAGCGAGGCCGAACAACTCTTCCGTGAGGTCGTGGAGCAATTCGGTCAAACACGCTTTGTAGATGACAAGGCCTTCCGCGAATCCTATTTCCGTTTAGGTCACTGTCAGTTCCTATTGAAGGATTACTCACGCGCCGCGGATACGATCAAGACCTTGCTGCGTCTAATTGATTATGAGGAGACACCGGAGGCTATGGCCGCCTGGCGTCTGCTGGCGGAGTCTTACTACTCAAAGGGTCTCTACGACCAGGCTGTGGAGGAATACCGCAATTTCCTGGCTCGTTTCCCGAATCAGGATCCGGAGGGAAAGATCCGCCTTGCCCTTGGGAGAACCCTCATCTCGCGTTTTGACTACGATGAAGGCCGTCGTGAATTACAGAGGGTCATTGATACCGACTCTCAATCTCAATCCGCCCGTCTCGCGCGTTATTTCATTTGTGAGAGCTATCTCTCCGAATACAACCTCGCCCCCCAGGCAAACCGTCCGGGTCTTTTAACGCAAGCCCTCGACCAAGCCGACCAGCTTCGCAAGGCTTATCCCGCCGAGGACACACCGTTGTACCTCCTGGGGAATGTTCACTTCCTGATGGAGGACTACGAACGCGCCGCGCGTGATTTGGAGTACTTTTGTAATTCGGCTCAAGGTCAGCGCCCTTTGGCGTTGGCACAACTCCTCCTGGGGGAGTCTTATTTCAACCTGAAGAACTTCAAACGTGCTTCTGAGAAGCTATCAGCCATCGATCTCACCGAGCTTCCACGTGACCAAGCCGCGCGGGTCCTTTATCTCCTGGCTGAGTCCTTCCGTTTCGATAAGCAGTTTCCACAAGCCGCCGACACCTATGCCCGCCTAGCCAAGGACTACCCCGCCAGCCCCTATAGCGACCTCGTCGCGGGACGTATCCAAGAGGTCCAGTGGCGGCAGAAAACGGGGATCTAAACAACCGGGTGGAGTAACGTATTCATTCGCTCCAAGACAAATGTGTTGAATTGTGGAAGAAAGCGGAAGGGATGGAATCTTGTGGAAGGCATCGTTCCGTGCTGTCCTCCACATTTCAACACAGTCCCCGGAAATGAACCCCACGAAACTCACACCACAGGCTCGAAATCACTAGCCTGAGATGGGATTCAGCCCGGAGGTTCCCCTTAACTTGACAACCCCGCAACCGCTGGGCCATCATCTCACCCGCGCCTGGAATGCCCCTAATTCTTACAAGATTCAGTAAGGTTCCCCGCAAACATGGGGTTTTGATGCGGTGAAAGGGCAAGGTTCGAGGGTGCGCGTCCCCCTGTGGTCCGCGAATACATTGAACGGCGAAGGTGATTCCCTTGAGACAGCTGAACTCGGTCATTCTAGCGGCTGGAGATGGAACCCGTCTGAAGTCCAACCGTCCTAAGGTACTCCATGAGGTATGTGGCCATCCCATGCTTCACTATGTCCTGCGTGTCGCGGGCGAGGCCGAGGCCAACCGTCATGTTGTAGTGGTCGGTTATGAGGGCGAGCAGGTCCGCAAAGCCTTCAATAACAGGCAAGACTTGGTCTTTGTCGACCAGACCGAACGCCTTGGTACTGGTCACGCCGTTCGCATGACCCGGGAAGCCTTCAAGGGCTACCAGGGCGATATTCTGATTCTCGCCGGTGATACCCCGCTGCTGACTGTCCAGACCCTTCGCAACCTGGTCGATTGGCACCGGCACCAGGATGCCGCCGCCACCATCTTGACCACCGAGATGCCCGAGCCGCGTGGCTATGGAAGAATTCTCCGCTATGAGGACAACCGCCTACAGGGCATTGTCGAGGATAAAGATGCCAACCGCTATGAGCGTGCGATCCATGAGATCAACACAGGGTCCTACTGTTTCGATGCGGAAGCCCTTTTCAGCGCGCTTGAGAAGATCACTCCACAGAATGTCCAGAATGAATATTACCTGCCCGATTGTATCCGCATCCTGGTCGAACAGGGTTGCCGCGTGGAGGCGGTCATCACTGATGACTATACCGAGGCGATTGGCGTCAATACACGGGTTCAACTCGCTGAGGCCGAGAAGATTCTCCGCGAGCGCATCCTCATCCGTCATATGATGTCCGGGATCACCATCCTCGACCCGGCTTCCTGCTATGTAGATGAGGAGGTGGAGATCGGAAAGGACACCATCCTCTTTCCAGGAACCCTGATTACGGGCAAAACCCGCATAGGCGCCAATTGCCGGATCGGTCCCTCCTCTCAGATCGTCTCGGCGGTGATTGAGGATGGAGCCGTGGTAAATGCCTCCTTCGTCGAAAACGCCCGGGTGAACGCTGGCGAGACAGTGGGTCCATTCGCAACACTCCGCGATAAAGGGGTGCACTCATGAAAAGAGGATCCATGAAGATCTTTAGCGGTACCTCCAATCCCGCCCTGGCGGAATCCATCGCCAAGAGCCTCGGGATCCCAATTGGCTCCATCACCATCAAGCGTTTCCGCGATGGTGAGATTTATGTTGCCTACGAAGAGAATGTACGTGGCACCGATTGCTTCCTCATGCAAGCCACCTCCGAGCCAGTCAATTCCCGTCTGATGGAATTGCTCATTATGATCGATGCAGCCAAACGGGCCTCTGCCAGTCGCGTGACAGCTGTCCTGCCCTACTATGGGTATGGACGTCAGGACCGTAAACACCGTCCGCGTGTCTCGATCACAGCCAAACTGGTCGCCAACCTTCTCACAGTAGCCGGCGCCGATCGTGTGCTCACCATGGATCTCCATGCCGGCCAGATCCAGGGTTTCTTTGATATCCCTGTCGACAACCTGTATGCCTCTCCCGTGCTTGTGGAGCGTGTCAAAACTTTAAACTTGACAAATATCACTGTGGTTTCGCCCGACCTGGGAAGCGTGAAACGTGCCCGGGGTATTGCCCGTATCCTCGGTGCTCCGCTGGCCATCATTGACAAACGCCGTCCGCGTGAGAATGAAGCGGAAGTGATGAATATCATTGGAGATGTAGCGGGACGTACGGTATTGCTGGTGGATGACATGATCGACACGGCGGGGACCATCTGCCAAGCTGCTTATGCCCTTCAATGCCAAGGGGCGGAGGAAGTTTATGCCTGCGCCACGCATGGCGTGCTTTCCGGTGATGCCATCGAGAAAATTGAGGCAGCCCCATTCAAAAAAGTCTTTATTACCGATACAATCCCTTTCCCTGAACCGGAAAGACTCGGTAAATTTGAGGTCGTTGGAGTTGGCCACTTGCTCGCCGAGGCGATCGATCGTATTCACCACGAGACCACGGTCAGTTCACTGTTTCTCAAGATGGAAGAGCTTTGAACTTTCCCACCGGTTTGCGGACGGTGGCCAGGAAAACCGTTGAGTCAGCCGACGGTTTAAGTGACAATTGTGCTGTCCGGAGATCAACCTTCGAGTTGGATGTACTTTGAAAGGTTGGACTCCGGACAGGAAGGAGTTTTTTCATGCGGAAAGTTGACCTGCAAGCCATGCCACGCCACGAGAAGGGCAAGGGAGCCGCCCGGAAACTGCGTGCACAAGGCTTCATCCCCGCCACTCTTTATGGGGGAGATAAACCGCCCGTGTCGATTTCCTTGCCACGCCGCGAGCTTGCTCTTGCCATGCAAGGTCATGAAGGACGTCACCTCCTGGTAGATCTCACGGTTGAGGACAAAGGTGATGGCGGAGACCAATCGCTGGCCTTCCTCCAGGAATTGGATGTGAATCCAGTTACCCAAATCATTCAACATGCGGACTTTTGGCGCGTGGATGCCACCAAACCGATCCACACGAGTGTTCCCGTCCATTTTATTGGTTTACCAATTGGCGTCCGCCAGGGCGGAGTGCTTCAGCATGTCTTGCGTGAAATCGAGATAGAGGCGCTTCCCACAGAGATTCCAGAGCATGTGGATGTGGATGTCTCCAGTTTAACTATGGGCCAGTCCGTGCATGTCAGCGATTTGGTATCCAAAGGGATGACTTACCTTATCCTGACTCCACAAGATCGTGTTCTCGCCGGAGTCCATGCGCCCCGGGCTCTTGTAGCTGAGGTAAGCGCGGCGGCTCCAGGCGCTGAGGCTGAAGCTGCCGAAGAGGCGCCAGCCGAGGAAAATAAGGAGAGCTGATCCGGACGCCCGGCGGCGAAGGCCATCGTGTGGATCATCGCCGGTTTGGGAAATCCGGGGCGTGAATATGAGGAGACACGTCACAATTATGGTTTTCTCCTCATCGACCGTCTGTGCAAGAAATGGGGAGCCGGATTATCTCAAACGACTCCCCATGGGATTTATGAGGTGGTGAACCGGTTTCGTCAGAAAGTCGTTCTGATCAAGCCACTCACCTATATGAATCGTTCAGGAAAGGCCATCGCTGAGCTGCTCCAGCATTTCCATGCGGCCACAACTGATTTAATCGTGGCCCATGACGATTTGGATCTGCCGTTGGGTTCAGTAAGGATGAGACGGCAGGGGGGACCGGGCAGCCATAATGGGGTTGCCTCAGTGGTGGATGAGCTAGGCTCTAGTGATTTTGGCAGGCTCCGTCTGGGAATCGGACCGCGCCCTCCGGATTGGACCGGCGTAGATTATGTCCTTGGTCCCTTTGAGGATTCGGAGGTTCCCGTGGTCAAGGCTGTCCTGGACCGAACCGTCGAGGGAGTGGAGACTCTGCTGGCAAGGGGTTTCGACACCGCTATGAACCAGATCAACCGGAAATCCCCGGAAGACGCTGGAGAGGAATAATTTCTTGTGAAAACAACCGCTTCACCGGGCGGGGAAAACAACTAATCTTTATCGAGAAAAACAGAAAGGAGCGAGTGATGTTTTTGGAGATATTGTTGCTGATCATTGTGCTTGGAATCAGCGTGGGTGGCTTGGTGGTCGCGTACCTGCTGGCCCAATGGGTATTAGCACGCGACACTGGAACCGAGGCGATGCAGAAGATTTCCAATGCCATCAAAAAGGGGGCGGAGGCATTTCTACATCGTCAGTTCATGACCATCGCATGGTTGGCGATCATATTGGCCGCGGTGTTATGGGTTGGTTATGGCGTGGTCCGCGAGCATCAGGAATTTGATCCAGTGGGCAGCCGTAAAATATTGGCCTTTTGGATCACAGCTTCCTTTGTTCTGGGTGCGATTTGTTCGCTGGTGGCCGGATATATCGGAATGTGGGTCAGCATCCGCGCCAATATCCGTACCGCGGCGGGCGCCATCACGAGTGTAAACGATGCTCTTCAGGTTGCCCTGCGTGGCGGCGCAGTATCAGGTTTGATGGTAGTCGCCATGAGTCTTCTCGGTGTCGGGGGACTCTATGCCCTCGTGAAGTTCACCACCGTGATCGAAGCCACCAAGATTCCACTGCTGATTGTCGGCTATGGTTTCGGGGCCTCCTTCGTGGCGCTCTTCGCACAGCTGGGCGGTGGTATCTATACCAAGGCCGCCGATGTGGGCGCGGACCTGGTGGGTAAGGTTGAAGCCGGTATTCCCGAGGATGACCCCCGCAACCCCGCCGTCGTGGCGGACCTGGTCGGCGACAATGTCGGTGACTGCGCGGGCCGTGGCGCTGACCTCTTCGAGTCCACCGCCGCAGAGAATATCGGGGCCATGATCCTAGGCGCATCCATGGCCGCCGCAGTCAAGGCCGCCAATCCAGACACGCCGGATCCCTGGATCGTGGGCGTGATGCTTTTCCCGCTCGTTTCACGGGCCCTTGGTATCATCGCCTCCGTGATCGGGATCTATTCGGTCAAGGTTAAGGGTGATGAGGACCCCATGAAATCATTGAACCGTGGTTATCTGGTTGCGGTAGTTCTTGCCATGGTGGGATTCTTCTTATCGTCCTTAGGGCTACTTCGTCATGAAAGCTCCCCGAACGGGTGGTTGTGGTTCTTCCTTTGTGGCGTCATCGGAGTGGTCACCTCCGTGCTCTATGTCTGGATCACCCAGTACTACACCGAATATCACTACCGTCCCACCAAATCGATCGCCGAGGCCAGCCAAACTGGTCCTGCCACGAACATCATCGCGGGCTTGTCGGTTGGTTTGGAATGTACCACGATGCCGATCCTGGTGATCGGCGCCGCCATCCTGGGCGCCTATTACTGTGGAGTGCAGTCGGGATTCCCCCATGCCGGTCTTTTCGGCACCGCCGTGGCCACCATGGGTATGCTCTCCACCGCTGCCTACATCCTCGCCATGGACACCTTCGGTCCCATTGCTGACAACGCTGGTGGTATCGTTGAGATGAGTCACCAGCCTAAAGAGATCCGCGACAAGTCCGACCGTCTGGACTCTGTTGGCAACACCACCAAGGCTCTCACCAAGGGATATGCGGTCGGCTCCGCTGCTCTGGCCGCTTTCCTGCTCTTCAGCGCCTACCTGGATGAGGTCAAGAACTATGGTCTCAACCTGACCAGCGTGGATATCGCTAAGCCGGAAGTTTTCGTCGGTGCCATGCTCGGTGGAATGCTGGTATTTCTATTCTCGGCTTTAGCGATCCGTGCGGTGGGACGCGCCGCGTACTATGTCATCAATGATGTCCGTGCTCAGTTTAAGGAGAAACCGGGCATCCTCCAGGGAACCGAGGAACCTGATTATGGACGTTGCGTCGATATCGTCACCAAGGGCGCGCTCAAGGAGATGATCGCTCCGGGTCTTCTTGCCACCCTTATGCCGGTCGTCGTCGGTGTGTTGTTCCGTCTCCTCGGCAACTGGATGGGGATTCCAGGAATCGGTGCCGAGGCGGTGGCCTCGCTATTGATGGTCGGCACCATCGTGGGCATCCTCATGGCGCTCTTCC
>CAZORO010000070.1:7942-15199 GCA_964581845.1 uncultured bacterium | reverse complement strand
GGCCTGATCTCGCAGAAACTAAAGCACAGAAACTTCAGATGGGTAAAGGGTTACGAGAAATTAAGGAAAGAGGTGGTGAGTCACATCGATGCCGAGGTTGAAAAATGCAAAAAGTTGCATTCACTGCCTGGAGAGAATGTTGTAAGTTCAAAAGAATGAAGAACTTAAGATGGTCGGGGCGACTGGATTTGAACCAGCGGCCTCTCGGTCCCGAACCGAACGCGCTACCAGGCTGCGCTACGCCCCGACTTCACCTTAACCATACCAATTCCACCCGCTTTTCTCAAGCTAACTCCCCAACCTAATCTTTCTAAGGAAGAATAAGCACGGTCTGGTTGATCTCACCGGCAGTAGGCGGCCAAACCAAATCCTGTCCCCCAGCGGTGGTGACCTTCAGATAGTACTCGAAGTCCTTTCCCTGAGTCTCTTCCGCGGGAAGTGTCACTTCATACACCCCTCGCGCGGCATGTTGAAGAGGTTTTGCGTTGAAGGCTCCCTCTCCAAGTACCCGCCAGGAAAGGCTTGCAAACCGAGCGGGAGCCCGGTCTACAAGAACAGTCTTGAGAACGAGTGGTTCCCCCTCCTCCAAACTCGAACGCACAGTAGGCACAAACAGCCGGGGCTTGCCCAGGTACTCTTTTGACAGGCTCGAGTCAGGTGGGAGACTCTCCCCAAGACAATCGGCCAGTTCCTTGGCGGTACTCTCAACGATCGCCGGGAAAGTGTGCTGCTCCAAGTTGCAGATAGATCCCATGGCGCCGGGTGTGGTAACAGTTCCCAGAAGATAGCCATAAGCGGTTTCGATCACACGCAGGAGAGCATTCCTGGAGGGGAGGGACTTCTCCCTGGCAAGCCTCTTCTTCTCTTCCGGATCGTTCTGGGCTTGTACCTCCGCCATAGCCTTCTTAAATACACCCCAGGCGCATTTCATATGCGCCGACTCGCGTAAGAAGAGGAATTGATTAAGCCAGTGCTCGAAGCGTTCCCGGTTCCCTTCTCCATTCACTCGAGGCGCAAGCGCCGCTAAGTCATCCACAAAACCGAACTCCTTGGAAACTTCCTCCCAAGAGCGTTCATCTGGAATATAGCCGCCGGGTCCACCAATCCAGGCCGAAGGTTGCGGTAGGACACCATCCAGCGCACTGAAGATGCGGGCAGCATCCGCTCCAATTTCCTCCCCAAATTCGTGGACAGCCCAATCCATGTAGAAGTCATCGGCAAAGGGATGCTGAGGGAGTTTGCTGGTATCAACAAGGTAGGCGGAGCCACGTATTCCCTTCTCCGGCCAACCGCTTTGGTCCCAGGCAGCATGTGCCAAGGCGGAGACATTCGGCCCGAGGCAACGTGTGCGCCAATGAATACCCATGAGGCCATCACACCCATAAGCAAGGGCATCACGCGCATCCCGCCGCATACGTCCGGCCCAGAGTTGAAGGGAGTTGAGAGCGGGGTCATCCTCCATCCAGGGGATCGCCCACTTGGAACGGTTCTTGATTTCGGCATACGCCGGTTCGACGGGATCATGTCCCACATTCCGGTTAATGCTACTGACAGCAATATCGGAAGGAAGGGCCTTCCCCACCAGAGCACGGTCATATTGAGGCCCCAGGACCCAGCCACAGGTTGCCAAATCAAAGGGAGCTCCCACCTCCTTGGCGGCCCGGTTGGCGGCGCGGATATCCTCGAGGGTGGCCTTCACCTGTTGCTCGGTGGTTCCTTCCCAAGTCCACCCCTCCGGTGTCCAGAACCAATAGTAATCGAGTGGATGGGTCTTCATGATCCGTTTGAAGATCCCGGCATAGAGGTCTTCAACCGTTTCCAATGGGATCGCGGCGGCATCCACATCAGGGGAGTAGCCGGAAAATCCCGAACCGCCGCAATCAATCTTGTGCATAATCCCATTTCCTTCGACACAGAGAGCCGCGATGGCGGGAAACTCAACAATAGGGTGGAACTCGATGTCGAGGTTTCCATCAGCAACGGCGACATCAGCAAAAGTGTAATCAAGAGCCTTGTCTTTCCCGGTCTTTTCGTAGATATCGAGCCTTTCGATCACCTGATTGCCTTCCAGCGAGACGCCAAAAACTCTCGCAAGCGCTCTGTCGTAATGAACTTCGCAGAATTTCAAAGTCACTGTATAAGAACCATTCGGAACCTTCATGTGGTAAGCATTCAGGCCATAGCGAACAGACTGATAAAGAGGATCCTCCTCTGTTCCCTCGATTGGATCCTGATACTTCGCGCTTTGTCCACCATCGGCTGAGACTTCCCCCTGAGGAAGATCCAGACGGCTTTTCACGGGTTCCGGAACGGTGAGCGGTGTTTCGGTTCCGATACAGGTTTTAACACCAAGAGTCCTGGCCAGATTAAAGACATCATGGAACAAGACGCCCACACGGTTGAACATCTCGTTGGACTTTTCGAGGTTGTCTGGCTGCGGTGTTAATCCTTCCATCACATCCCCACCGTAATCATCTCTCTCAAAAATGATCGCCCCTCCACATGAATAATCACTCGTCTTCTTGGCGTTGAACCCCCATCCAACCGTAAGGGCCGTGTTGTAGTAGCGCGCTGGATAGCTGAAGGAAACACGTCCATCCTTGGCGAAGTCCTTTTCCAGCCCAATCCACACCGTCGGCTCAACCACCGGATAGGTGTGTAAACCGATGAAGTTCATCCGCAGCTTCGGAAGCTGCGAAACAATTGCTTTGTAGTCCCCGGTTCCCCACCAATCAGGACCTTCTGGGAAATCATGGAAGGGTTGGATTCCCCGTAAACGGAAAAGCGGAGAGGCATTCTCATCCAAATCCGGAAGGGCCAGCGGGATACGTTTATCTGGGATGACATCCCCCTCGAGGTAGAAGCGGACACCAAGTATTTCAGCGAACCGGTAGGCCCCATAAAGGGTTCCGGGGGGGCTTCCACCGATGATCAGGAGTGTCTTTCCCCCCTTTGGATTTACGGTCGTCTTCAGGAGATAGTCATCGCATTTGAGATTCGAGACTTGGTCTACAAGGGATTGGTCCTTGAGGAAAGAGGTAATGGAAGTATCACCCTTCTGGGCCAGGAGAATAATATCTCCAGCCTCGTGGGTTGATACAACTGGAAGAAGCTCACCTGTACGGAGATAAACATAACGGCGTACTTCCTTCGCGGCCAACGAAACTAATGGTGGCACCCCCTCGGGACAAATGATGGCCAACTTCCCCGTGTTGCTTTCCGCATTTCCCTGCCCTGTCCAAATGAAAACATGAAACATCCCAATGAGAATAAGAATATATCCGAGAGCATTTCTAACGACTGGGAGGTTTTTCATGGGGATGCTCCTGACCTCGTGATCATTTACACATTGAGTTGGCGCTATGGAAAACTCCTATGCCAACAGGTAAAACACGATGTTTAATTCAACAAATCGGATAGCTACGGTAGTTGTTCAACGCCTCATAAAGAGCCACCAGGTTCTCAACAGGTATATTCGATTGAACGTTGTGAGTTGTGTTGAAAATGAAGCCTCCACCTGGTCCGAACACCTGTATCCTCTCGCGGACTTCATTTCTGATCTGCTCTGGAGTACCAAAGGGGAGCGTGAACTGGGTATCGACACCTCCACCCCAGAAGACAATCCGGTCTCCATATTGCTGCTTCAGCTCGCGCGGATTCATGCGGGCGGCGGAGCATTGCACTGGATTGAGGATATCAAAACCGGCATCAATGAAGTCCTCGATGAAAACACGCACCGATCCACATGAATGGATGAAGGTCTTCCAGTCCGTATGAGTATGAACCCAATCATTGACGATGCGATGAAAAGGTTTGTAGAGATCCCGGTAAGCCTTAAGGGAAATGAAAGGACCTTGTTGGGTACCGAAATCAGTGCCGGTAACGAAGACCGCCGAGATGACCTCACCGGCCACCGAGCGGATCCTCTCCCAGTTGGCCAGCGCGATTTCGCATTGGCGCTCGAAGATCTCGTAGACATAGTCCCTGCGCGAGGCTGTGCTCATGTACCATTCAGCCACATCACGGATTCCTCTTGGATGCTTCAGCCAGGGAGCGGGGACCAAGGCGATATCTCCAAACGCGGCTCCTCCCAAGCTGGCCAGGACCGCTTTACCAGAGGCGGCCAAGGTTTCCGCACGAGCCTGAAAGTGCTGAAGCTCCTCCTCTGAAATCGGTTGGAACTCCTGGAGATTATCCTTGGGATCGAGGCGGTCATCATCGATGGGGTCCTGGCGGATGATCGTGTCGAAGTAGAACCCCCCCTTGGGCATTCTCCCACTGGGAGGAGCGGATGGATCTCCCTCCGGGTACATCAGGATGTCCCCATTCGGTTCGGGGCGGGTGTTGAAAGCCTCGGGAACCAGGACTGGTGTTCCATCTGTAAGCGTCCAAGGTCTCCAGTTCTCATTCCGGAATCCGAAGAGAGTTCGTGAGCCAGCTAGTCCTAAAACATCAACTCCCAGTGCCTCGATGAGATCAGGACCGATTTCCCCCAGCATCTGATAGGGTTCGACCACTTTGATGGGAGTGCCAGGAGTATCCAGACCAAGAGCTTGCCTGAGCCGGTAAACCGAGCTCACATGCATTCCAGTGACAGCGCTGGCTCCCAAATCCAAAGGGACTAGGTCTGGCTCCTTGTGATTTAATGCTGCATGAACTCTTTCGCGGGATGTCATCGAAGATGGGTGCTCCAAGCGGAGATGAAGGATCTTGCCTTAGCGATCCAGATTGCCCACTCTATCAGATGACCAGACAGGAGGCAACGCTATGCAGGTCCCTTTCTCCACCTCTCGTGATGAACACCAGGGGTCCTATGTTCTACTTCTCACCTTGGTCGCGGCTTTGGGAGGATTACTTTTCGGATACGATACAGCGGTCATCTCGGGGGCTATCGGTTTTCTAAAGGAGCATTTTCAACTGGACTCGCACAGCGAGGGTTGGGCGGCTTCCTGTGCGCTTGTGGGGTGTATCTTTGGTGCGAGTGTGGCGGGGATCTTGAGCGACTGGAGGGGACGCCGTTGGGTACTCTTCCTTTCAGCTATCCTGTTCACGGTCTCCGCGATCGGAGCTGCGATCCCGGCGAACCTCACGCAGTTCACAGCCGCCCGCTTCTTGGGTGGATTCGGAATTGGAGCGGCCTCGATGCTCTCACCTCTCTATATCGCCGAGGTAGCGCCAGCACACATCCGTGGACGGCTCGTATCCATCAACCAATTCGCGATCATTCTGGGGATGCTGGTAGTCTATCTGGCGAATTCCGCCGTGGCACGCATGGGAGTTTTGATCGGGGGGGATGAGTGGAATGTGGCCTATGGCTGGAGGTGGATGTTCGCCTCTGGTGTTCTGCCGGCGGTTGTGTTTCTGGGTCTTCTGTTCCTGGTTCCCGAAAGCCCACGTTGGCTGGTGAAGATGGGCCGGCGCGAGGAAGCCCTTTCGATCCTGACCCGTATTGGTGGCGTGACCCATGCCGAAGCGGAATTGGCATCGATTCAGCAGACAGTTCATCAGAAGTCTCTTCCGCTAGGTGAACTCCTGCGCCCCGAGTTGAGACCGGTCTTGCTGGTGGGTGTGGTTCTGGCGGTCCTTCAGCAGATCACCGGTATCAACGTGGTGCTTTATTTCGCTCCGGAAATTTTCAAATCCGCTGGTTTGAAAGCGACTCAAGCGATCGACCAGACCGTGGCCGTGGGAGTGGTCAACCTGGCCTTCACCCTGGTGGCGATCTGGCTGGTCGACCATGCGGGACGTAAGCCCCTTCTGCTCATCGCCTCAGCAGGGATGGGTCTCTCCCTGGCCTTTCTCGGCAGGGCCTTTGTCATCGAGGCCTTCGAGGGCCCAGCGGTTCTTCTGTCGGTACTCTGCTATGTGGCCTCCTTCGCGATTGCAATGGGACCAGTGGTCTGGGTGGTGCTGGCGGAAATTTTCCCCACCGCGATTCGAGGAACCGCCATGTCAATCGCTACCGTCTGTTTATGGATCTCCTGCTTCCTGGTTTCTCAGTTCTTTCCTTGGATGCTTGAGAACCTGGGGGGGAAATCCTTCTTTGTTTATGCAGTCATTTGCGCTATTGCTTTTCTTTTTGTGCTTGTGTTCGTGCCTGAAACCAAGGGGAGAACTCTCGAGGAGATCGAAAGAGAGTGGTTCCAGCGGAAGACATAATAACCAGATGGCAAGGGAGTATCCGGTTCTTGAGGAATTCTCATTTCCGCTGCAACGACGGATGAGGATGGGGTAAGGCGAACCAAGGTTCTATCGTTTCCTCGCCAAAGCACCCGTGGGACATACTTCCACACACTCCAGGGCCGCTTCACGAAGCCCCTCGCGGATGGTTTGGTTAAGGGGGACTCCCACCTTCACCCGGAAACCGCGTCCAATGTAGCTTAATCCAAGCGGAACGCGCTTTTCCTCTGTCACCGCGATACACCGTCCGCACTTGATGCACTTGCCGGCCTCATAGATTACATCCTCGTGTGTGTCATCAATTTCCAGTGGTGGACGATCTCCGCGAAAAGCTTTGGGATTCGCCTCGAACTCGGTCGACCGAATCCGTAGCGAACAGTTTTTCTTCTTCGCGCAGTCACACTGCAAACAACGTTCCGCTTCACGGGTGGCGGATTCTGGATCAAGACCCTGCACCACTTCTTCGAATGATCCCTTTGCTTCCAAGGCTGGAAGACTCGATTCCTTTACTCGAGTGGCTCTTGACCGGCTTCTGAAAAGAATTTCTTTTTCCTCCCCGGTAACATGGTGCATCCGGACATTGATGAGTTCCTTCTTGTGAGGGATTTCACCTGATAGAAAACGGTGGATCAAATACGCGGCTTGCTTTCCCGATGCGGAACCATGCACCGCATATCTCCCCGCTTGGGCGATGCTGCCGGCGGCGAAGACACCAGGGAGATTCGTAAGTAAACGGTGGCGGTCGATTTGGACACCATGCTTGGTTGTCTTTAATCCCTGGCTTTCAAGCAATGTGATGTCTGGCTCCATATGCCCTGAAAGGTAAACCGCGCTGACCTCCATGGAGACCTCTTCTCCTAGGCGCGTCAGCAAACATTGGAAGGATCTGTCACCCTTCTTTTCTATGGAAGTTAAAGCGGTCTCATCTTGAATCCGCACTCCTTCGGCAATGCCATAAGACAAGAATGGTGAGAAGAACAGCCGTGTCTTCAATGAGGGTGTCATCGCCAAAGTGACTTGTTCCGCGCCAAGACGAAGCAAAGTCCGGCTTGCATCCAAGGCTGTCGCACCCGATCC
>CAZORO010000070.1:0-7932 GCA_964581845.1 uncultured bacterium | reverse complement strand
GACCAAAACATGTCCATTCACCTGGGGAATTTTTCCATGCGAAACTCCATGCAAAAAATTGAAACATGGAATGCCATACCCGGAGCCTTGAAAATGTGGGAGGTTCTCGATCGTGGCTCCAATGGCGAGGAGCACCGCATCTGACTGTTTTTTCAGATCCTCAAGGGAAAAATCGCGTCCAAGCATTTGGTTGCATCGTACTTGAAGACCCAAATCGCTAATGCAGCTAATTTCCTCCTCGACAATCTCTGGGGGGAGGCGGAACTGGGGGATCACATTGCGGATCGCTCCACCCAAACGCTGGCCGGATTCAAAAACCGCGCACTCATGCCCCTCCTGCAACAGATAGTAGGCGGCGGTCAGACCAACAATCCCCCCGCCTACAATCGAAACATGCTTTTGGGTAGGCACTTTTTTCCTGGGAAGCAGAGATTGCTTCTCCCTCACTGCATCGGCTGGGAAACGTTTCAAAGAACAGATCGACACCGCCTCATCAATTTCCCCCCGCCGGCAGACTCCCTCACAGAACTTCGGGCACACTCTCCCCAAAACACCTGGAAAAGCAATAGCCTCACGGATGACGCGCTCCGATTCGGCATAATTTCCATAGCGGATTTGACGAATGAATTCAGGAATATCGATTGAAGCAGGGCAGGCCACCTCGCAGGGAGCAAGACAATCTCCGAGATGATCCGAGAGGAGTAACTCCAATGCCATGCGGCGTCCCTTGCGAAGGTCTTCCGTATCGGTGCGGATAACCATCCCCTCCTGGACTCTTGAGGCACAGGCGGGAATCACATCTCCACGGCCTTCCACCTCAACCATGCAGAGGCCACAGGATTCCAAACCAGTCTTTCCTTCGAGGTAGCACAAGGTGGGTATCTCAATCCCCAAACGTTTGGCGGCGTTAAGGATCGTATCGCGTGGGGAAGCTGTGGTCTGGATACCATCTATGGTGATTTCAACTGTTTCTTTCATGGATCAGGTTACCACCACGGCATTTTCCGGACAAACTGAACGGCACATGTCACAACGAATGCACTTTGTGGTGTCGATCTTGTGCAACTCGTAAGGTTTGGATTCAATGGCATTCACCGGGCAGTGCTGGAAGCAGAGTGTACAGCCGACGCATTTATCATTGATGGAGTACTTGATCAACGCCTTGCATTTACCCGCCGGGCAACGCCCCTCTAGATGCGCCTCATACTCTTCCCGGAAGTATTTGAGCGAGGTCAGAACCGGATTCGGCGCGGTCTTTCCCAGTCCACAGAAACTCGCACGATGCATTCCCTCGGAAAGACTCTCTAATTGTTCAAGATCATGGTGTTTGGCAGTTCCCTCACAAAGACGAGTCACAATCTCCAGCATCCGCTTGGATCCAATCCGGCAAAAGGTGCACTTGCCGCAGGATTCATTCTGGGTGAACTGAAGAAAATAACGCGCAATGTCCACCATGCAGTCGGTTTCATCCAGAACCACGAGTCCGCCGGAGCCCATGATTGCACCGAGCCCACTCAGTGCTTCATAGTCAATCGGGGTGTCCGCCAGCCGCGCGGGGATGCAACCGCCGGAGGGACCTCCCACCTGAACCGCCTTGAATTTCTTTCCGCCCGCGATTCCACCACCGATTTCCTCGACCACCTCACGGATGGTGATTCCCATTGGAACCTCGATAAGGCCCCCCCGCGCCACCTTTCCCGCCAGGGCGAAGACCTTGGTTCCCTTGCTCTTGTTGGTCCCGAGCTTCGAGAATGCCGCCGCGCCCTCGCGCAGGATCCAGGGAACAAGGGCATAGGTTTCAACATTACTAATGAGCGTGGGTTGCCCCCACAACCCCTCTTCGGCGGGATAGGGCGGGCGCAGCCTTGGGATGCTACGGCGTCCTTCCACCGAAGCAAGTAACGCGGTTTCCTCGCCAGACACAAACGCACCCGCTCCCTCGGCGATATCCAGGGAGAATGAGAAACTTGAACCCATCACCCTCTCGCCAAGGTAACCCTCCTCCCGGCAACGGCGGAGTGCCTCCCTCAACACACGCAACGCGAGTGGATACTCGGCCCTGACATAGAAAATCCCCTCACTCGCGCCTACAGCATATGCAGCGATGGCCATGCCCTCGATGATCCGGTAGGGGAAGGATTCAAGCAACATCCGGTCCATGAAGGCTCCGGGATCACCTTCATCGCCATTACAGATGATGTACTTCTGAAAGCCGGGAGATTGACGCACCCGTTCCCACTTTATTCCGGAAAGAAATCCCGCCCCGCCACGTCCCCTCAATCCGCTTTCACGGATCTCTTCGATGATCCGTTCAGGTGACAATTCCTCTACACAACGCTTTAGCGCTGAAAATCCTCCACGATCGAGGTATTCCTCCAGGTCGAATGGATCGATCTCACCCGCGAACTCAGTCGCGATATGGTCCTGCCGCCGTAAGAACGCGGAGACGGGTTCATCACGTACATCGATACGATAGCGTGTGACTGGTTCCCAGGCCTCATCATTAAAGAGATGATCAAAAAGGGCCGATGCCTTGTAGGTCATCCGCTTCCACAGGCTGGGTGGGCTGAAATGACGCATTACCACCGTTCGGGCCTCTCGTGGGATGAGGTTCGCATACAACGCGGGAGGCTTTCCCGGGGTGATGATTTCCATTAATGGAGTCTGATGGCACATCCCGACACATCCCACCCGCTTGACCCGTACTGGTACACCAGCCGCATCAATCGCGTTCTCCAAAGCCTGCCGTAAATGAGCGCTGCCCTTCGCGACACAACAGGAACCCAAACCGATACGGATTTCACCAATCGTCTCACTGGTGGAGGAACTTGGATGACGAACCGCCTTCCTCGTGGTCTTGCCCTCCACCCTTGCCAAGTAACTCCGGATGACCGAGGGAACTTTCTCCGGGGTAAGATGCCCGTACACATCATCACCAATCTGGACCACTGGAGCGAGCGTACAACACCCCAGGCAAGCCACCTTCTCCACAGTAAACCGCCGGTCTGAAGTCGTGTCTTGGGTATCGGAGAGATGGAGGTGGCGATAAAGGGCATCATGGATCGCCACCGAGCCTTTGACATGGCAGGCAGTCCCATGACAAACACGAATCCTGTGTTCCCCCACGGGAGTGAAGCGGAATTGGGAGTAAAATGACGCAACACCGGTGATCCGTCCAGGCGAGATATCCGTTAATTGGCAAACCCGTTCCAGGGCCTCAACTGGGAGGTAATGGTACTTTGCCTGAATAGCCTGCAGGATACGGATGACATGGTGGCCGTCCGCGCCGATCTGTCTGATCAGATCATCAATCTCTTCAAGCATGACGGAGCCCGGACTGGATGTCATGGCTTTCGTCCCAGGCAGAAAAGATGCTTTGCGCCACGTGCATAAATACGCGAATCCGCGATGGCGAAGGAGGTGATGACCTGTTCGCCAAAGACTCCCATACCGAGTAGTTTGTACTCCTCAGCCAATTTGAAGATGAAAGTGTTTCCCTCCATATCTGTCATATATACTATATCTTTCACAAGAGACGGTGAGGACCAGAAACCATTATCGAACCTTTCTGACCAAAACCTTTTACCGGTTTTCACATCAAAACAACGTACTCTGCCTGTCCCGTTGGGAAGGAGAAGCAGCTTGCCATCGCTCACAGGGCTAGCCACATCGGGGAGATTGCTGTCCTCGGTCCAAACCACATGGGATTCCGTAATGTCACCCGATCCTCCCGCGCGGATGGCGCTCAATTGCGCATTTTCAGTGGAACTAAAGAAAAATCCACCCGCGAATATGGGCAGAGGCGCCACAGCCCCGGAAAGGACTTTCGCGCGCCACCACTCCTTGCCGGTGCTGGGGTCATAGGAGATCACCCAGGGATCGGCCGCGGTGATGATTTCCTCGCGCGGTCCTGAATTGACAAGAACTGGTGTACTCCATGAAGCAGCCACCTCGCGAGGTGTCTCCCATACAGATTTTCCTGTAGCGGAATCGATGGCATAGAGTACAGAATGAGGTTTTTCCTTGCTGCCCTGATCCAACTGCAGGATGATGTTTCCCTTTCCCAACATGGGTGAAGCAGCAATTCCAAAGTCACTATCCGGTTCGCCGAACCATCTTGACCAGACCTGCCTACCGGTGAAATCCACCCCCACAAGTTCATTGGTGCCAAAAAAGGCAACAATCATCTTCCCATCTGTGACCAGAGTCGGAGCGCATAAACCAGTATCCCTTGCTTCCTCGAAATCCTCGCTGAGAACCGCCGTAGTCCGGATGGGACAGGTCCATACCAAGCTGCCATCCTCACGGTTCAGACAAAAAACCTTTCTCGATACAGAATCCCCGCCTGTCAAATAGATCCGGTCTCCCCAGATGATGGGGGAATTATGGCCCTCGGCGGGTTGAGGAACTTTCCAAATCACATTTTCACCAGTCGCTGCGCTCCAGCTGATGGGAAGATCAGCTGCTTCAGAGTATCCCATTCCCGATGGGCCTCTCAGTTGCGGCCATTTCTGTGTTTCGGGTACAACCTGTTCAGTGACAACCGGCTCCAAAGTGGCAACAGTCACCCCTTCTGTTACCACCGTTTTTGCCGTCATTGCACTTCCTCCCCACAAGGCCAACAGGGCTATTGGAAGGGGCAGTAGGAGAATGGTAAAAAGGCCACGCGCACGCAGCCCTGGACGTTCCACCAGGTCTTCGGGCATGAGTGGTTGAGGAACCTGCTCGGTCAAGACGGCATAACGCCGCAGGGAGAATACAAAAACGGAAAGTCCGATGAAAAGCAGCGCCGCTCCAGAATTCAGCCGTTCACGCGAGAGGAAATAACGTTGGCGAAGCTGGAGGTCAGTCTCGCGGATCATGGTCTTAAGTGAGTCATCAGTTGGATCGCGCTGAATTTCCTCCTTGAGAGGAACAAGAGTCTTGTCAAAGAATTGAAGAGGCTTGTTCTTGAGAGCCTCGGTGAGCATGATGCCACTTACTATCAGGGAGAAGAGGCCGCTCACAGCCACAAGGAGGGCGGATGTCTTGCGGTCGAAAAGCGGGGCCCCATTCATCTTAAGCAAGATGGCTCTCCCCGCGGCTTGAGTTTTTTTGGGTTGGTGTAGTTTCAGAAAACCTCACCCCCCAGCCTCCCTCTCTGGCTGGGCGAGGGGGATCCTCCCCCTTTTCTCCTTGAGAAAAGGGGGCTGGAGGGGTAAGGTTTGATTTGACGCACAATTGGTCCAACAAAGCACTTGGATGAGATGGATCATATGGACACCATTTGTAGCAACGTCCGCAAGACAAACAGGCTGAATTATCCGTTTCGAAAGTGGTTACCTTTCCCCGGAAAACGACACCGATGAGTTTTGAGGCCATCACTACGCCAAACCAAAGACCTAACAAGAGGCCAGGTATGGACTTGCCAGAAAGGCTGTAGCCAATTATCGCAAGTCCTATCACCAGAACAGGAGATAAAAATAATACAAGGGGACGGATCCATGCCGGAAGGGTGATAAGTTCCTCGGGCCGCCGTATCGCGCCAAAGGGACAGACCGCATCACACAAGGTACAGTTGGTACAACTGGCGGGTGTGATACGGACCCCCTGGGAGGTCCAGCGTGAGAGCAATGACAGCAGCCCGCCATAGGGGCAAAGATAACGGCAATAAGGACGGGCCACGAAAAGGCCAAGCAAGAGGAAGAACACTCCCAACAGAATTTTCCATAGGGGGCCGCTGAAGCGGAAGAAGCTCACGAAGGGATCATATTCACAGATGATGAACCGTTTCACCTCCACGGCCACATAAACCGCCAGTCCAAGGTAAAGATAACGGAGCAGGCCCAGAGCCCCATCCAGCCAGGTGGGAACACGAATGGCACGGAAAAGGAAAAGATCCTGGATCGCCCCCAATGGACAGACCCCGCCGCAAAAGACTCTGCCGAAAAAGAGCGCGAGCAGGAGCGGCAGGATAAAGATGGCGATGGTGGGAATGGAGATCGTGTAACTGGGATCGGATAACGAGAGGGCTACATTTTGAATGGAACCAATGGGGCAGATGCACCCCTGCTTGTAAAAACCGAAATAGAGCAATGCTGTTATTCCAACGAGGAAGATCCCCTTACGGCTCCGTTTGTAGTGAAGAAGCCAGGCCGTTAACAGAAGTCCCGCAAGCAAAAGGCCGGCATCCAGCCATTCCCACAAACCTGGGTGGTATTCCTGAAGGACCAAAGGAGGTTGTGAGTACCCACTTTCGAAATCAGGAGGCGGGAAACGGCGTTCCCCATACCCCGCACTGGCCATGAACAGGGGCAGTGTGAAAAGGAATACGAGGTTTCGTCTCATTCCATCACCTTTCCCTTGGGCAGGTACTGCACCTTGGCGGGAATACGGTGAATGGCCTTTCCCTCGCAAACCAGAGCGATGGCGCACTGGTTACAGTTGACACACAGGTTCCTGTCGATCTGCATGTAAAGGGAACCATTTCCATAGGCGGTACAACCTTTAACACAACGCGCGCACCCGATGCAAAGCTGCTTATCGATGGTGTATTCATAGTAGGGCTCTTCCACAAAGGTCCGTGTAATGGCGCCGGCCGGACAGAGTTGATTCTCGGCCCCCTCATCCAGAGAAGGAGGATCGGTTGGGAAGAAACCGGTACACACACGGCAGTATCCACACATTGCAAATTCATGAACGCATTTGCTAGCCGAGGGGGTCAGCACACAAGCCGTGGCGCAATTTCCACACTGGATACACTTGAGAGGATCGATCTGCCAGACCATTTCCTCACTCGTGGAATTTGAAATCAGTTTTCCAGCGGCGCCGCCCAAGAGGAAAAAACCGATACCCTTCGTGGTTTTCTCCATGAACGAACGGCGGTCCAGGTGCGGGTTGGATTTTTCGTTAGGCATCACCATTTCTCCTTAAGGCTACTTGGCCTTTCCTGGTGCTTGGCATCCACCTTGTAGTGGACAGGTGGCACATGGATCACCTTTAATCATAATGCTGTTGGAACAAGGCGGATTTTGGACACTACGTGCAACCAGCACATAGGTGAGGAAACCGAGAAGAAAGATCACCAGAGCTCTCCCGGATCTATCCAAATTAAATCCTCCCATATCAGTTTCCCACTTTCATTTCATATTATTCAGGATCCCACCAGATCCAAACAAATCAGTGTTGTGGCATCCCGTAGGATTACCTTGCCATTAACAAAAGCAATCGGCGCCCAGGCATCATGTCCTTCGATCACCTTCGCTCCCGCGAGCTTGGTGACACCATTGGCCTCCAGTTTGAAAAGACAGAGCTCTCCCGGTTTGTTGTGGTCATCATCCAAAACGAGCAGTTTGCCATCCACTACAAGATAAGGGCCCAGGCCAAAATTATATTCCTCGTTGACCCACTTACGCTCTCCATCAAGTCCCAGGCAGGCTAGCTTCCCGCCGGGGATGACACCATAAATCGACTTATTGAAAAAAATTGGGGTCTGTTGATCAGCGCCAAAGATCTTGTCCTCATGCCGGAAGAGCAGCTGCGCGTTGATTTTCCCCCGCTTATAATGGAGTTGGTAAGCCGCGCAACCAGCGCTGTATCCTCCAGAGAAAAAAACTCTTCCCTGCCCCATATCCAGCGGGCTGGGAACTGTAGCGATCTTGATCTTCCACTCGGGTAGCTTCCAGACCAGTTCTCCGGTTTTCGCGGAGACACCAACCGCTCCACCCGTGGAGCACCAAATATAAAAGGATTCTCCATCCACGATGATGGGTAGGATTGAGGAGTGACTCATCTGCCAGCCATCCGGATTGGGGGTTTGCCAAACGGAAGTACCGGTGGCGAGATCAATGGCAGTCATCAAACAGGAGCCCCCCGGCGCCAGGATCAGATGGTCTCCAGCGATTAAAGGACACTGTCCGGCATACCACTCCGGGACACGGGTTTCATACTCCT
>CAZORO010000069.1:0-15201 GCA_964581845.1 uncultured bacterium | reverse complement strand
AGATAGGGACCTCCTGGTCCGTTTGTACAACCCAAGCAGCAATAGAGTGGAGGCGGTTCTTTCGATGCGTGGAGGAGTGGGTACAGCACAGCTGTGTGATCTGCTCGATGATCCCGTGGAAAAGGTTTCAGCCAAGAAAGGGAAAGTGACCCTCAAGGTGGCTGGAAAGAAGATCGTGACCCTACGGCTGACTCCCGGCGAGTGAAAGAAGAAGATCACTTCCTCGCGCTGAGCACCAGTGCCCGGACTGTGGGGACCGCGGTGGCCAAATCGAATTGTTTCCCCTCGCGTCCAATGAGACCAAGACGCGGATCGGTGTAGTGAGCAAGGAGCCGCTCAAGGAACTGCTCCCTCTGATTTCCATCTTGTACCGCGAGGACCGCCATCGCTTGTGTGTTCTTGGTGGTTTCGGGATCGTTGGCGATTGTTAAAAACAAACGGGTTTGACCGGTGGCTCCACCTGGGAAATCGGCGGGACTTATCTCGGTTGCCGCCCAAGCCGCGCGCGGCAATAATGCCGAGGTTGGGATGGCCGCACCGGGTGTACCATCGGCAATGGCTCGCGCATAAGCAGCATCCTCTCCGGATCCCGCCAGCAATACCGGCAAGTTCTTCGCGATGACCCCCGCCTTGTGGTGGGAGTCCTCCTCCAGCCAGACCCTCCCGGTGACCTTTGAGGCCCGTTCCATCCTCTTGTAGACCGCATGGATGAATGCATTGTCTGGGAGTTCGAGGATCCTCCGGTTTTCGCCAATTCCACGAGTGATCAGGGGATGATGAAGCACTGTGTACCCATCCGACTTGGGGATCTCCAATGTATTGGTGAAGGTTTCCTCCACCCAGCCGTTCATTGGCTGTGTAGCCCACCCGGAGGCTTCGACTGGTCTCCAGGCGAAAAAGGCGTGATAGGGGTCCGGGATCCCAGTCATGGATTGGCTCCAACCCTCTCCCCAACCAGAAAGAGGGGTCCGGCTGGAGCGGTCGGCCCCGGCGCGTTTGGGATCATGGAAAGCGAAAGTAAGCCGCACTAAATCATAGGTGGGATCATTACGGAGGGAATTCTGAAAATCGCTTCCAGTATCACTACCCAGCAACAGATAATCACGCGGCAATCCCAGCCAGACAAAGGTACCACGTCCCACCTTGGTGAAAAGGAAAGGACTCTCCTCGGTGCCGGAGACATCGAATACGCGGCAAGTGTAGGTCCCGCTGTAGACAACCGGGTGGCACAATCTTAGGATGGGAACCTGCATGAGCTCACGGCTAAACCAGCTTTGAAATGCCTTCTTGCGCAACACCAAATGAGTCTGTGGAAGAGATTCGCTCCAAGCCACATTCCAACCACCGGAGAGGCTGAACTCCACAAGGCCTGTCGGGGCTGTGGGGATTTTGTAAGCCCGGAATGCCTCTCCCTGTAGATCACAACCGACTGTCTCTCCAAACTCTCCATATGCCACGCGGGGAGCAAAGCCACCCGCGAGGTGATGGTCTTCCTCGATGGTGAATGGCCGGAATGACTCTCCTCCAATTCGTCCTGAGAGGATACGGACCCCTGCTCCCTCCTCCGATGAGGGACAAAGGAGGACATATCCCCCCGGTTTGGGGGGAAGAACGGTGACAGTTTGAGGTGTTGGGGAGGTTCCCTGGGAAAGTGACGTTGCCTTCGCCAGGAAGGTGTTCACGGTCGGCGCGAGACCCTCCGCATCCAATGTTCGGCGTGAGGCGGGATCCACAGGTACACCCAACATCTGGATCGCATAATCCGCCAGGTCAGCCGCTCCGGCCTCTTTCCACCAACCCTCCTTTCCACGAAAGCCCTCGACTCCATCCACGAGAGTAAGGTGCCCCCCCGAGATGACCGATCCAAGGACCGTGTCGAATGAGGTTTTGTCAGGTGGTAAGCTTGGGTCTGGCGCCGCGACAATGAGCCGTCCTTGTTTGAATAACTGATTGACACCATCTTTCTGGAAAACAGGAATATCCACCGAACGCTGATGAATGCGGTTATAACGGACAAGTTCCGCCTGCTCGTCAAGGAAAGGATATTCCAAACCGAGTCCATGCCAATGGTTCAAAGCCACACCCTGATCGGCGATGGACAAGGAATAGGAACGGGGAGTCATCGGTTCGGTCAGCACGGAACCATTGGATAGAAAGAGCTGACGGGTAATCTGGAGGTTATTCTCGATGATTCTCCTCTGTTCAGGTGTCAGTGACTCAAGGCTGATCCCGTTTTTTTTCTGGATCTTCTGGGAAGTATCGGCGAACCACCCTTTCCATGCCTCGATAAAGTGGGCAGGGCTTGCAGTTGCCTTCCGGACTCTGGCCAGTGAACCTGCAAGAGCCTCTCCATTATCCGCATGTACGAATCCAAAATGGGTAGAGCTACCAGCCTGTAAGGGAATCAGGAGACGAAGGTGTTGGGGATCGGATGCCAGATAGATGGGAGCCGGACCCTTGCTCTCGGAAGTCGATTCGCCGATCCACAAGGCGGTAAGGAGGGAATGAGTGACATCGATTGGGTTACCGGATGATTGGAGGAGGTAGCGGTCCCCCGCCTTCCACTCCCAACTGGAAACACCCCAGTCATGCTTCATTTTCTTTCCTGGTGTGGCCCACATGGTTTTTCCGCCAAAACAGATCAGACCGATCTCGAGTGTGGCTTCCTTTGGTTGAGGATTGGCGCACTCGAAGACCACGCCCGGTTCTCCCAGCGGGCAAACCCAGGAGAGGTGGATCTCCTCACTTCCATTATGGATCGTGGTCTTGGCTGAATAGGGGGTTCTGGAAAGGACTTGGAGTCGATTCGATCCGTTCGCTCCTTGAAGGCTGAAGGTGACCTTTCCTTTCAGTCCAGGTAAGGGAAGCACCGGCTCGACAGGTTGTTGGTATTCACGCGGGTAAGCCGGGGTCCATGCCGGGGGAATTCCCAGGAAGGGTACATAGGGAAATGAAAAAAATGTCCCCTCCCCCGTTTGAGTCACCACCAAGGATCCATCCTGAAATGGCCAAGTCTCCTGGCTTCCATTCTCCATGGCTGGGGAGGCGCTCAAAAGATTTGTGGCAACTATAAAGAAATAGGCCCAATAGGGAGCCATTCTGCATCGGGTGATTGGAGACATTGGCTGACATTCCTCAGAGGATCAGGGATAATCCAACAAGACAGTTGTGGAAAGCGGGCTTCCGCTTATTTTTCAACGTTGAAACAGCCGTGACGGTAACCTTTCCACAAAAGGATTGCAAACCTTCCCCTAAAGGGATTACCATTATACAGAAGGACTTGAACCACCTTCTCAAGAGGTTGATTCCGTCCGCCCCAATCAAAGGAGTTGAGTCAACACGCCCATGTTTGGTATCAACCACACCGAAATCCTCATTATCTTGCTTGTGATGGTGGTGCTCTTCGGCGCATCGCGCATTCCAGAACTTGGAAAGTCTCTCGGTACCGGGATTCGTGAGTTCAAGAATGGTCTCCGCGCGATCAATGAGGACGACGAAGAGGAGAAAAAGAAAATTGAGAAGTCTGGCGAAGCATAAGCTTCGCCCCGTCGCAACCGCGGTCCCGGTTCCAATCTCCTTCAGGAACCGGGACCATCCCTAACCCTTTACCCTCTCCCCTCTACACGTTAACTTTTCACTTCCCGCATGGATGTCATGCGCGAAGTCTGTTGCGCTACCAGGAAGGAGCCGCCATGTCCCGCATTGGATTCACCATGAAGATCAAGCCTGAGTTCCGGGAGGAATACCTCAAGATCCATGAGAATGTAGATCGCCCTCTCATCGAGGAGTACCGCAGGCTGGGGGTGAACAACTACGCCATCTATCTGGCGGAGGATGGAACCCTTTTCGCCTTCCTGGAGTGTGATGACTTCGAGGCTTACAAGAAGGCGGTTGAGGGAAGTCCAAACCAGAAGGCCTGGGGAACCAAGGTGTACCATATGTTCGACATCAAGCCGGATGAGCCGGGTGGGCTAGTCACTCTGACAGAAGCCTTCCACATGGATCAGAAAACCCCCTGAGGCTATTTACAGGGGTGATGGATGTGTCCCCAGGGATCCTCCCCCGCGCATCTCTCCTTGCTCGCGGGCACATACCGGTAGTTTGAATAAGGTATATGAGCCGTGCGTCTATCGCATTCGAAGAGATGGCTCTCCGCTTCCATGGGATGGTATAATTTCAATGTTGAGGGGGTCATCTTGGCTTGCATTCCCGATGAATGGGGAGGAGCCTGCCCGGACAACAAGCCCACCTTCTTTCCCCTCTTCGGTTTAAAGGAGAGATTATCATGCAGCAATCATCATTCCATGTCTGGGTGGTCCTGTTGGCCTCTTTGTTTGTTTGCTTCCCAGCTCACTGCGAGGAATCCAATTGGCCACAAACGATGCTGGCGCCTGACGCCAAATACGTCATTTATGCCCCGCAATATGAGTCTTATGATGGTGTCCACATAACCGCCCGCTCGCCCATCTCGGTCCAGCGGGTCCTTGAGTCAACCAGGCCCGGGAGGATCCAAAATGTAGACTTGTTTTACGGTACGGTGTGGCTCGATGGCCGTGTAGTCACTGATAAAGAGTCACGCATGGTGACCTTTGAGGATCTCAAGGTTTCGAGAACCAAATTTTCCGCTGCCTATAAGCCGAAGATCGAGAGTCTGACCGCAACCTTGGATTCCGGAATGCCAAAATGGAATCTCAAGATCCCCCTCGATGAGATCCTCTCAAATATGTCGGTTTTAGAGGAAACCACACCCACAGCCACGGAGACCAAAACCTCGGCTGAGAGTTTGGTGAACACTCCTCCACAGATCTTCTTTGTGGAGAATCCAGTGGTACTGGTGACACTTGATGGGGAACCAATACTGCGTCCGGCGGGAGAGACAGGGCTGATGCGGGTAGTCAATACTCCCTTCTTCATCGTATACGATCCGGCCGCTGGGATGTACTACCTCAAAGGGGGAGTGGTCTGGTATAGCGTGAAGGAAATTAAGGGAGATTGGCAGCCGATTTCCGCTCCTCCCGAACCCATCGAGCAACTGGCCCGTAAGGAATTCGAGGGTGGAACAGCCACCGAAGGGAGCACACCTGTCAAGCCGGAAGAGATCCCGAAAATTGTGGTGGCCACTGTTCCCACCGAGGTCATTCAAACCACCGGCGTACCACAGTATACCAAGATCCCCAGAACCAACCTCTTTTATGTTACGAATACCACCAGCGATGTATTCATGGAGGGCGCAACCGAGCGTTGCTTTGTCCTTCTGTCTGGGCGCTGGTATGTTTCCGAACCCGGCTCAGACAGTTGGGCTTACCTGCCGGGTGATCAGCTGCCTCCCGATTTCGCCAAGATACCCAGTGACTCCGTGAAAGCTCATGTCCTTGCCAGTGTTCCGGGTACTCCCATGGCGCGCCAGGCAGTCCGGGAGGCGGAGATCCCGCAGGTCGTCAAGGTCAAACGAGACGAAGCCGATTTGACCGTCCAATATGATGGCGACCCCCGCTTCGATGCAATCGAGGGAACCGGTTTGTCCTATGCGGTCAACACCCCTTATGCGGTGATCAATGGCGGGAATGGTTATTATTATTGTTGTTACAATGGAGTCTGGTATGTGGCTCCGAGCCCGAATGGACCTTGGATGGTGTGCGTCGAGGTTCCGCCACAAATCTACACCATCCCCCCCAGCTGTCCCATTTATCATGTCCGTTATGTGCGTGTCTACGATGTCACTCCGGATTGGGTCTATATGGGTTATACCCCCGGATACTATGGCAGCTATGTGTATGGAGATACGGTGGTTTACGGAACAGGATATGTGTATCCCGGTTGGTATGGCGGCAGCATTTACTATTACCGCCCATGCACCTGGGGATATGGCTACCGGTATGATCCTTACAGATACGGTTGGGGTTTTGGCATAGGATACTCTTCCTTCGATGGTTGGTGGTGGCCTTGGAGACACCATCATCATGGGCATCATGGACACTATTATGGTCCCAGAGGTCCCAGAGGTCCTGGTGGCCTAGGTGGTCCAGGTGGTCATGGAGGTCATGGAGGTCATGGAGGTCATGGAGGTCATGGAGGCCCAGGAGGTCCTGGCCCAGGCGGTCCTGGAGGCCCAGGAGGTCCTGGCCCTGGTGGTCCTGGAGGCCCAGGAGGTCCCGGTGGTCCCGGTGTACCGATTCACCTTGGACCTGGGGGATCCGGACCTATAGGCCCCATAGGACCAGGAGAAACCGGTGGACCAGGTGGTTTCAGTGGTCCGGTTGGCCCCGGTGAGCCGGGTGCTCCTGGCGGTCCCGGTGCCCCTGGACTTGGTGGGCCTGGAGCTGGTGTGCCCGGCCTGGGATCTGGTCCTGGAATAAGACCTGATCCGACTGGACTCAAAACAAGACCTCAGTTTGGATCTGGGCCTGGTATATCAAGATTTGGGAGACTGGGTGGACCTGGAGTGGGAGAGTTGAGAACAAGACCGGAGTTTATCCAGGGTGGTCCTGATATGGTGGGGCCAATTATGGATCAACCCCGGATGAGTGTTCCTCGGATGATGGACCGGGGGATGGATTTCCCAATAAAGGATCAACCCCGGATGAGTGTTCCTCGGATGATGGACCGGGGGATGGATTTCCCAATAAAGGATCAACCCCGGATGAGTGCCCCCCGGATAATGGACCGGGGGATGGGGAGCCGAAGCTTCAGTGCTCCGCATATGAGTGCCCCGAAAACGATCAACCGTGGGATGAGTGGCCCTTCCATAAGTGCCCCGCGCATGAGTGCCCCCCGGATAATGGACCGGGGTATGGGGAGCCGAAGCTTCAGTGCTCCGCATATGAGTGCCCCGAAAATGATCAACCGTGGTATGGGAGGCCCTTCCATAAGTGCCCCACGAATGAGTGCCCCGAAAATGAGTGGTCCTGGCATAGGAGGTGGTGCGCCGCATATCGGCAATATGGGTGGTGGTCCACCTGGAGGTGGGGGCCGAGGCGGCGGCGGGGCTCCACGTTAAAAGTTCCGTGGGGTGGGGCATCCGTGCGGATGCCCCACCCATTCGCCTTTCTTCTCCCAATTGACTCCCCCCTATCTTGGATGCTAAATCCAAGGGCACTATGACCGAAGAACAAACCCCTGTCGAAAAACCTGTTGGAGAGCATACCAAGAAACGGCTCCTGCTCACTGGAGCCACTGGATTCCTCGGAAGACGGGTCCTGCGGGACCTTGCCGGGACCTATGAAATCATCGCCACCCATCATGGCGGTTTGGAGGACGCCCCCGATGTGACCGCGGTCCATTGGGAGGCCACGAAGGGCGCGCCGGAGGCTCTGCTCGCGCTCTTCGTGCCGGATGCGGTGCTCCACCTGATGGCGCTCGCACGGACTGAGGTTTGTGCTTCTGAACCCGAAAGGACCCATCTCCTTAATGTGGAGGTGACAGAACGGCTGGCCGAGGCTGCTTATTTCCGGCGGATCCCCTTCCTCTTTACCTCGACTGATCTGGTCTTTGATGGCATGAGAGGCCACTACACCGAGGAAGATATACCCAATCCCACCAGCACCTATGCCCGGAGTAAGTGGGAGGCGGAACAGGCCCTTCAAGGAATCTTCGCGCGGTGTCCTGAGTTGCTCACCATGTTCCGGATCTGCCTCTCCTATGGCTGGGGGGATGAGAGGCATGGCGGTCCAGCGGGATGGATTGTTTCGGCGCTTAATGCTGGTAAGACTGTTGACCTCTTTAAGGATGAATACCGTTCGCCACTCTATCAGGGGGATGTGTCGCGAGCCCTGGCTGATACATTCGAGAAACAGATCTCCGGGCTCTACCACCTTGGCGGTCCGGAACGCATGGATCGTTACACACTCGGAGTCAAGATCGCTCAACGGTTTAGTTTAGATACCTCATTGATTCGTGCCCATTTCATCCGTGACTACAACGGCCTGGAACCACGTGCCCCCGACTGCTCGCTGGTCTCGTCAAAGTTCATCTCCACCTTCGGATGGGCTCCGGTTGGAATCAAGGAAGGATTAGAGAGGATGGAGCGGGAAAGACGATAGAAATCCATGCTATTGAGGATACGCTTACAGGGGGTGCCGCAGACCATCCAGGAGATGGAGATAGCAGCCGAGGAGAGGTACTACGAGGCAATGCATTTGATAATAGGTGGCCGCTTTGGCGCTGGAATTTATCTCTGCGGGTATTCGGCTGAAATCCTATTGAAGAATGCACTGTTTTTGTCTTCGGGGGCCAATCCCCGCGATCTAGCTTCTGTGTATTTGGTCCCCGCGATGAGGATGGGCCGGAAGATTCTTCCCTGGATTCCGGTGGAAAATGGTCATAGCCTTGTCTTCTGGGCCACGATGCTCAGGTTTCGTCGTTTGGAAGTTTCACGGCCACTCCCAACAGACCTTGACAATGAACTT
This sequence comes from uncultured bacterium, assembly GCA_964581845.1. Classification (GTDB taxonomy): domain Bacteria; phylum Hinthialibacterota; class Hinthialibacteria; order OLB16; family OLB16; genus OLB16. The sequence goes on along the minus strand of CAZORO010000069.1, from coordinate 6,796 downwards.
GACCTGCGGGCATCGCGCCTGTATGAAAACTGGTGGTTGTCCATGCGATATCTCACGGATCAAGCTACTGAAACGGAGGCACATGGCGTCCTTTCAGATGTTGACTGGCTCAGGAAGCACTACCAGGATCTTTGGAGTTGAGAAATGCCATTAAGAAAACTGAAACCTCGTCCTGTTCATCCAATGGCGGAGATTCTACTTGAGCGACTCATCGAGGAGATGCGTCACCCCTCAGAACAGACCGTTGAACCTGTGATCATCTTTGAGGAAAGACCAAGTCGTGTGGTGGAGCTGTATGTGGTCTGGAGCGAGTGGGTGGGTCTCTCAATGGAGGAACGTTCAGAGGTTATCATGGATGCTTATGAAGCGGTTTACGGTTTGGACCGAAGCCGATGGGTTTCCATGGCGATAGGTGTGACCCCAGAAGAAGCTCCTCGATACAACATCTTCTATGAGTAAAACCGAACTCTCCCTACAATCCACTCCGGTGTAATCCTTTTTCCATTTGGATTTGGAAACCTATATAAATGAGAGTGGATAACCATGAGATTTTTTGTATGCATAATCTCCCTCCTGCTAACGATGATGATCCAACAAGAGGGGTATGGACAATCATCAGGAAATACAACCTTCACCCTCTCCGCCGGCTCCCAACACATCCACCTTCGCTTCCAATCCAGTCTTCCCCGTCCCATCCGTCTCCTCGAACTCGCCCCCCAAGAGACTTATACACCCGGTGGAAACGATCCGGTCTTGTGGGAAGGAACTCCAGGTAAAGATGAAATTGTAATTGGCCGTTTCGATGGTCCGCGTGACCGGCTCTACCGTAAGTTCCAAATCGTGGATGCCGCGAATGGGGAGGCGGTTGGTCCACCGCAATGGGTCACTGATCTCTCCGGGATCGGCGCACGCGATTTCGAGATACCCTGGCCGGAAAGTAAAAAGGGCGTCACCTGCATTGTCGATGTTTCCGATGCGATTGAGCTGGGAACCAAGTACCTCTCGGAGGGGGTGGTCATCAGCCAGATCATCGACTGGAGGAATCCCAACCCGGAGGCTGTCTGGGAGGTGGATGGCGAGAAGATCCCCATCAACATGGCGCATGTACGTAACATGGACCGCAAGTACAAAGAACTCACCGATGCGGGGGTCAACATTACCCTGATTCCGGTTAACCATGTCCCCACACAGTCCGACCCCGGGAATCCGTTGATTCACCCCAAGACCGATCTGGCCAAAACTCCCTTTCACCATGGTGCCTTTAATCTGACTGATGAAAAGGGCATCCGTTGTTACCGGGCCTTTATCGAGTTCCTCGCCGACCGCTATACCCGTCCCGATTGCAGGTATGGCCTTATCTCCGGCCTGGTCATCGGCAATGAACTCCAGGCTCATTGGACCTGGCATAATATCGGGGAGGCACCAGCTGAAGAAGTTATCCCAGAATATGTCCTCGAGCTGCGTTTGGCCGATCTTGCGGTCCGTAAGATCCACAAGAATTTGCGAGTTTATGTTTCACTCGAACACCACTGGGCCCTGTGTGGTCATCTGAATGATCCGCTCAAGGAAATCGCGGGCCGGGATTTCCTGGAGGGTGTCAACCGTCTGGCCAAGGCCGAGGGAGATTTTCCCTGGGATCTGGCATTCCATCCTTACCCGGAGGATCTCTTCCAACCCTGTTTCTGGAAGGACCGGAGCGCTATCCTGCATTTCGAGACACCCCGGATCACCTTCAAGAACCTCGAGGTACTCCCCGCCTATTTACGCCAGGAACACCTCCTCTTTCAGGGGAAACCACGGCGGATCATCCTTTCCGAACAGGGCTTCCACACACCCAAGGAACCCGATGGCGAGAAGATCCAGGCTGCCTGTTATGCCTATGCCTACTACAAAATCAGCCACTTGGATGGGATCGATGCCTTCATGCTGCATCGTCATGTCTCGGCGCGTGATGAAGGCGGGCTGGACCTTGGGTTGTGGACCTTCGATCCCAACGATCCCTCTGGTTTCGCTCCCGGCAGAAAGAAATTCATTTGGGATGTATATCGACTAGCTGATACGCCCCAGTGGGAGCAGGCTTTCGAGTTCGCCAAACCGGTCATCGGTATCAAGGATTGGATCGAGGCCCTCCCCACAGACCAGATCGATACTTCTCCTCACACAGCGGTCTCCACGGAAAATGTAGTCTTTGATTTCTACTCACGAATGAATGAGGCTGAATTGATTGGTAAAGTAGAGGGCGGCTGGCGTCCCGATGTGATGATTGTCGCGGGTGGTTGGCCCTCTCCAAGCATCTTCCATCATCCGCCTGAGGTGGGTGTTGGCAAAGCTACTTTCAAAGTTCCGCTTCCCCCGCTCGAAAAGGGAAAACGTCTGATGCTGAGATTCCATACCGGATTCGCCGCTGAAACCGAAAATGGAGTCGAATTCGCGGTTCTCGTGGATGGCCAGGAGGTCTGGAAAGGGGTACAAAAAGAGGTCCATCCGGAGGTTCGCGAGATAGATCTCTCACAATGGGCGGGGAGGGTAGTACCGATTACTTTACGCGTGGATGCCCTTGTCAATACAAGCTATGATTGGGCGCAGTGGGTGCAGCCACGTATTTTTCTCGAGGATGTGGAATGAGCCTTAACCTGCTATCCCGTGGAGAATCAGAACGCCGTGAACGAACCTCGCTGTGTCCTCTTGCGGCGCTCAGTTCGGAGACCTTGGGACGGATCCACAAGGAGGAGGAACACCCCCTCCGGACCGCTTTTCAACGCGACCGCGACCGTCTGATCCACTCGACCGCCTTCCGCCGTCTGGAATACAAGACCCAAGTTTTTGTGAACCATGAGGGCGACTATTACCGGACCCGCCTGACTCACACCCTTGAGGTGGTGCAGATCGCACGTTCGCTGGCGCGTTTTCTGCGCCTTAATGAGGATCTCGCCGAAGCCATGGCACTGGCTCATGACCTGGGGCACACCCCCTTCGGCCATTCAGTGGAAACTGTGTTGAATGAGCTGGTCGAGGAGGAGGGCGGCTTCGAGCACAACGCCCAGGGTTTGCGGACCGTAGACCTGCTCGAAACCCCTTACCCTGGTTTTTCCGGTCTCAACTTGACCTATGAGGTTCGTTTGATCTTCACTAAGAAGCACACCCTCGGAGAGTTGCTTCACCAGGGTTTCGCGTCGCCTGGTTCGGAACGTTTTCTGGCGGGTCCCGCCAAGCCGATCCTCGAGGCACAACTGGTGGATCTTGCCGATAGCATTGCCTACAACAGCCATGATGTGGATGATGGCATGAAATCGGGTTTGCTTTCTCCTGAGGATCTGCGCGAGGTTCCTCTGTGGAAGGATATTTGGAACAGGGCGTGTGGCATGGATGACAGCAGCCGACGTCATGCCGCTATCCGCGAGCTCATCAACCGCCAGGTCACTGATGCCGCCACCGAGTCGCTACGGTGTATGAATGGGGAAATCCCCACCGTGGAGATTACGGATGAAGGCGAGTATCCAGCGCTGGCGGATATTCGGCATGTGATCGGCTTCAGCGAGGACATGCAGCAATCGAACGCCATGTTGAAGAAGACGCTCAAGCACACACTCTACCGCCATCCCCAGGTGACTCGCCACATGGACCGTGCGCGCGACATGATCCGGCGTCTATTCGATGCCTACTCCAAGCGGCCAGAACAGATGGCCCCACAATACCGTCTACGTGCGGAAATGGAACCAGCCAACCGTGTGGTGTGCGACTACATCGCCGGCATGACCGACCGTTTCGCGGAGGAGGAATATATCAGTCTCTTCCTGCCCTCCTCGCTGGTCTCGCGGAACCGATGAATACCTCGAATGGGCGGTCCGGTGTCCGGCGTTTCGAGCCGGAGGAGGAGGATCTCGGCAAGCGGATCGATCTGTATTTGTCCGAGCGGATCGAGGATCTTTCACGGACACGGATTCAGGAGCTCATCGAAGCGGGGCGCGTGGCCACCCAGCTCGGTCTGGTACGCAAATCCAATTTCAAACTACGTCAGGAAGGCTGGGTCGAGATCAGCCTGCCGACTCCGGAGGAATATGAGGTTCCCCCGGAGGACCTGCCCATCGATATTCTGTATGAAGACTCCGATCTGGCGGTGGTGGTCAAGCCGCCGGGGATGCCGACTCATCCCACTCCCTCGCGGATTCATGGGACCTTGGTGAATGCGCTGCGGTTCCGCTTAAAGGACCTTTCCGGTATCGGTGGGTTGTTGCGTCCCGGCATCGTGCACCGTCTTGACCGGGTGACCAGCGGTCTTCTGGTGGTAGCGAAAAATCAGCAGGCGCATGTACGTCTCTCCGACCAATTCCGTAAGAGGACAGTCAAAAAAATCTACCGCGCGCTGTGCCTGGGGCGCGATCCCGGAGCTAAGGGAGTGATCGTGGGTTTGTTGGATCGCCATCCCACCCGGCGCAAAAAGTGGATCCTCGGAACTACGGGACGGATCTCCAAAACCTCATACCAACGGATTCTCTCGAAGCATCCGTTGTATGGCCTCCTCCTTTTCCCGCACACCGGACGCACCCATCAACTGCGCGCCCACCTGGAAAGTCTGCACCTTTCGATCGTGCTTGACACGCTTTATGGCTACGAATCCCACCGCTGGCCCCATGCCGCTCAGAACCCGCTGCTCAAGGAGTATCCCGGAATTCTGCTACATGCCGAGCAGCTGGAGTTTGATCAATCCACTACGGGGGAACGGCTGCATTTTGAGGTGGAGCCGCCGGAGGTGTTCAGACGGGTGTGGGAGGAGTTGTGCTCTTTCACTTTGTGAAGTTGTAGGGTGGGGCTTGCCCCACCGTAGATATTCACCCCTTCCTCAAATTCTCCATCCCACATTCCAGTTCCTTGCTCTTTGCCCAAACCTTGCCGTAGAAGTCCTCGAAAGAGCTGTTGGAAAGCCAATTCCTGAGAGGAGCTTTTTGAACCAGCTCCTCAATTTCCGTTTCCATCTTGTTCGCTCTGGAGATCCCAAGCGCACTTTCAAAGACAGGTTTAGGATCAAAGAGATTGAAGTCATTTGCATCTTTTTTCAATTGTTTACCGATCCAATCAGTATCCGCACAGATCCAACACTCCACATTCCGATCACAGATACCAACGATCAGGAGATGTTGGAAATCAGGGGGGATCCGACTAAATTCATCCTTCAAAACGGTATGCCAATCCTCATCCGAGCATCTCCCGGAAATGAAGTTCACCGAGAGGCATTTCTTCCAACAGCTTTTTAATCTTATCCGGATCCAGCCGGGTGAGAATTGATGAGGGCTTACCAGGTTTGAAAAGGTGGAGACCACCGAGATTGCCATCGAACAAATCAATCATATAGGGGCTGTGAGTGGTGAAGATGAACTGGCCGGAACCGCCCGAGGGATTAATCTTCTCAATCAACGGCTTAAGCGCTCTGACATAGAGGCCATTTTCGGGTTCCTCAATGATGGTGAGAGGCGGGGGAATCGAAGGATTGGAGATGGATCCATTCGCCAAAATCAGATACGCCATGGCGAGAAATCGAAGAGTCCCATCTGAAATACTCCGCATGCTGAAGCGGTTCCCATCCTTATCCTCCAGGAAAAGATAAACCACACTAGGATCGGGGCTTTGGAAGGTGAATAGGTCTAGTTTCGGCTCAAACTTTCTGAGCTCCTCGATCAGTTTTATTTCCAAGCGTGGATTTCCATTGTGAAGTAGGTGTAGGACCTTGCTAAGATTGGCTCCGTCTTGCTTGAGGATTCGCGTGTCTAAAACTATCTCGGGTGACCGGAGAGCATTTGGGGAAAAGTTGTAGTACGCCCAAGATTGTAACCAGCGCCAGAAAAGGATTGTTCGGGAGTCTGCTCCAAGGTTATTGGATCTTGAAAGAATCGTAGCTTCCGATGAAAAAAGATGTTCTGCATATGAGATATTTTCCTCATTACTCAGAACCTTTGCTTCTCCGCCGTCAAACTCGATAAGATTCTTCCGCTGAACACCCTCTCTCGTTACCTGAAGAACTTCGTCATTAACGATGAGTGATTGTCCTAGACTCGATGGATCACGGACCGAAGTTAAGCGAAGGAGGTAACTGAACTCAAGGGTCGCCGCTTCGTTTTGAAGAGTCGCCTCGATCTCGAATTCCATGGTCTGGACGTTCTTTATGTAGACATTCGTAATGTTCCAGGTTTCTCCCAAAGCTGCCTTAGCAGCTTCATCTAGAGTGCTACGACTACTGAGCGAGAGGAACCGTAACGCTGAACACAGATTCGTTTTGCCAGCGTTGTTCGGCACGATTAAGAGATTCAATCCAGTGGGATTGAACTCAACGTTGACGAGACTACGGAAGTTACTGACCCGGAATCTCTTTAGCATCTCAAGTTCCTCTCATGCTTTTTCAACCTCACCACTCTACCACCCCTCGCTCCCGATTTCGACAACACAAACCCGTTTGGAGTTCAACCTTCAGGTTGCTCAAGCACGCTGAAGCGTGAACTCCAAACAGAGCCAACTCACTCCCCCTCCCTCGGAAACGCATCCGTCGCTTTCAAAATCCACGCCTGCGGATGGTGTGTGAAGCCGATCTTGGGGTAGTACTCCACCGCGGCGGGGGCGGAAAGCAGGACAATGAAAGACTCCGGCCCCATCGCCTCGCGGGTACGGTGGATGAGCTCGATCCCGATCCCTTGACGCTGGTAATCCTGATGCACCGCGAGATCGGCCAGGTAAGCCACATACAAAAAATCTGTCAATGAGCGTGCGATGCCGATGAGAGTCTCCCCATCCCACGCCGAGACAACCA
>CAZORO010000068.1:0-15247 GCA_964581845.1 uncultured bacterium | reverse complement strand
GGTTCCAACCTTCGTGGTGAGTGCTTTCTCCATGAATGTCCGGATTCCTTTATCAGATCTTTATTACGCCTTCTATGTGATCCTCTTTTTGGCGGTCATCTCGGTAGTGGCCTTTACCTTGTATTGGAGACATAAAAACTGGTAATCACTGATTTCACCGAAAGGAGTCAAAATGATACCCCTTCTGGTTCCCCTTCACGCTGTCCTGGAAATTGCCCTCCATTCCACGCAACCCTACGCGAGCCCTTATAATGATGTGGATGTGACGGTCGTGATCAAGAGTCCTGATGGTATCACCTTTTCGATCCCAGCATTCTGGGCGGGAGACAACATCTGGAAATTCCGTTTTGCCGGCGCCGTTGCTGGTGACTACACTTATACAACCTCTTGTACCAATCCCTCCGATTCAGGCCTTGATAAACAGAGTGGTTCGATTACTGTCCAGGAAGCTTCCTCCAGTAATCCGCTTCGCCTTCATGGCCGTTTGAGAATCTCCTCTAACCGGCGTCATTTCGAGCATCTTGATGGAACCCCTTTTCTTTGGATTGGAGATACCTGGTGGATGGGCCTCACCACGCGCCTTGATTGGCCCCAAGGTTTCCAGAAACTCACCTCGGACCGTGTAGCCAAGGGGTTTTCGGTCATCCAGATCATCGCGGGTCCTCTTCCTGATATGGAGGCTTGGGATTCGAGGGGTAAAAATGAGGCTGGCTTTCCATTTACGGAGGGATTCGCCGGGGTGAATCCAGCTTACTTCACTCATGCCGACCTCAAGATTGGACACTTATCCGAATCTGGATTGGTCCCCTGCATCGTGGGGATGTGGGGTTACTACCTCCCCCAAATTGGCGTGGAGAAGATCAAGCGTTTTTGGCGTTACCTGGTGGCGCGTTATGGAGCATATCCGGTATTTTGGTGCATCGCGGGCGAGGGAACGATGCCTTATTACCTTTCCGAAACCAAACAGGCCGACGCGGCCCTGCAGAAAAAGGGTTGGACCGAGGTGATGCGCTATGTACGCGAGGTGGATGGGTATCACAACCCCATCGGCATTCATCCCACACGGCGGGGACGTGAGATGGTGGAGGAACCTGCTTTAATGGACTTCGAGATGCTGCAAACCGGTCATGGTGATATTGATAGCATCGAGAATGTGTTTAACACGGTGAGGGAGTCTTATGAGGATGATCCACGGATGCCGGTGGTCAATTCCGAGATTAACTACGAGGGGATTATGGGATACTGCTGGCAGAATATCCAGCGGTGGTGTTTCTATGTTTCCATGTTGAATGGAGCCTCCGGCTACACTTATGGAGCCAACGGCATTTGGCAGATGAGTACCCCCGAAAACCCCTATGGCCTCTCGCCGCATGGACGTTCTTGGGGTAACACTCCATGGATTGAGGCTTACCAGTTGCCGGGTTCACGTCAGATTGGTTATGGAGCGGATTTATTACGGCGTCATTCCTGGTGGAGTTTGGAGCCTCATCCGGAATGGCTGGAGGCCGCGGGACGGCCCGAAACATGGCGTTCAGCCTGTGCGGGCATTCCCGGCAAGCTGCGCATTATTTATGTCTCACACCTCTGGGATCCACCGTTGGTAAAGGGCTTGGAGAAGGATGCCGGTTACAAGGCATACTATTTTGATCCCGTAACAGCGAAAGAAGTCCCTATTGGATCCGTGACTCCAGAAAAGGATGCTACTTGGCGTCCGCCACTTCCACCAGAGGTTCATGATTGGGTGCTGGTTCTTGAGAGTGATGGCCGGAGGTAGTATTTCCGGCATGTATCCTGAAATAACGCAGAGGAAGGCCGTTTTTACGGCCTTCCCCCTCCGGTAATGTACCGGATTCAACCCCCACAATTGATTTGATGCTGGATCCCAGATTTTCTTATGGATTCCTCCAGTACTTGATCAACCAATTCAAATCGCGCGCGTCCACCTTGCCATCATTCACTTTGTCGCAGGGTCCGATTTGTTCGGCTTCCTCGCTCTTCCACCAGCGTGAGAAGTGGAAGATATCAAGGTAATCCACCGCGAGATCGCCTGTCGTGTCGCCAAGAGTCTTTGGATCGGTCCCCACAAGCAGAATGAGCTCCATCTGAAGAACTGTCCCCAGCTCATTATAAGTGAATGTCAGTACCGCCTGTTGCCCCTCGGTAGCGCCGGAGGAAATACGCACCATCCGTCCCTCGATGGTGGCGACAGAGGTGTTATTTGAGGAAACTCCGGTTACGGCTGTTACGTTGAGCTCGGAGCCATTCTTATAATTCGCCAACGTTTCGGTGGCCAGCAGATCCCCAGCGGAAACATAGAGGGTGCCTCCCTCGACTACAACCTTTTCGGCCGGGCTTGTATCCTTGCTGGGATTGGTTTTGGTGACCACAACTGAAAGCTTATTGGGTGCAACACGCCTGTGTGTTTCCGCGAAGCCCTCCCGCCAGCCAATGAGGACGGATTGGTCATTATCCGCGAAGGCCACTGCCGCTGCTCCGACATTTTCCTTCCCTTTTCCAGAAGGAGGTTCGAACTCGCGGATTGTAGAGCCATCGGCTGTACTGATAAGTTTTACCGGACGGTTTCCTTGGGATCCCACAAGAACCAGGCCCGCGTCATCGGAGACAGCTACAGCTGAATTCACTTGACCTTCGCCTCCGCCAAAAATGTCGTCATTGGTCTGGAGCAGGAAAAGTGGTGGCCCAATCCGAGGAGGTATGTCATCGAGCTTAGAGATATCAAAAATCTCAAGATAATAGTCATATGTACATCCAAAAAAACTACATTTTACATCGACAGTGATGGCCGCGCACCTTGTACCTGTGGAATTTACATAGATCTTCGTCGGAGAGTGGGCGGTATCAATCACCAGGAACATGAGGCATTGACTATTCCAGATTCCGATCGAGTTGCTTCCAATGACTCCCCCGAGAAAGTTATTCTCTTTTCTGAAATCGACAGAGTTGATTGGATTTGGTGATTCACCAATCTGGCTTAAGCTGCCTAAATCCCATAAACGGGTTCTCGAATCGGAGGTCGCCATCTTGTCTCCATACATCGATAGAGCGTAGGGACCAGCTCCTGGGGTATGCAACGTTTTCCAGAGCAAGCGCTTCGCTGTTCCAAAAAGATAAATCGAAAGATCCACCCGCGTCGCCAAGATACTGCTGTCATAAGAGAAGTCCATCCCGGAGAAATTATAATTGACAAAATAACCAGTTTCGAGGAGATTCACAGATTCTGTGGTTGCGTCGTTTACACCATAATTCCATTCGATAATGCGCTTGGAATCCTGAGTGTACATCCGCTTTCCATCTGGTGCTGCATGAGCAGCTGTGAGGGGATAACTGTGGGCCAGGGATCCACGGAAAATGCCGCGTCCCTTCTCCCAGAATTGGAAGGAGCTAAAGGGGCTGGTTTTTTCGATCACGGAGCCATCTATCGGAGACTCCTCAATGGAGATGATGGTTTTCCGGCCTGTCAGGAGATAATTATTGGATGGATCCAAGAGGAATTTGGCAATACCACCATCGGCTGGCTTGATCTCAAGCCAGCGTAAAAGAAGCCCGTCTGTGTTGTAAACCCATACCGCGTTGGGTTTAGTGGTACCGATGTAAAGCTCATTATTAAGAACACTTGCCGTGATTGGGGTAACGCCGTGCTCATACCGGTCAATAATCTGGTAAGTGTTCTTGTTCCAAAGGCTTGTTGTCTGATCTTCGCTAGCGAGGAAAAGAGCGCTCGTACCAAAAAATCCCACGGCGGAAAGCGGTCCGAGGTGAGCGGCGATTGTCTTGAGAACAGTTCCATCGCTCCGCTGGAGGATCTTGGCGTGTGTGTCCTCGCCACCGCTCAAAATCCGGCTGCTGTCGATCGCTATGGAGCGCACAGCGCCGTTATGCACCGTTACCTTCCAAATGGTGTCGTCACCGGCGGAATCGTATAACGAGACCCGGCCCAGGGAATCACCTAGTGCGACAAGGTTCCCATCTCGTACCGCGCAACGTATGGGCGCGTCATGATAATAGATCGCGACCGGTGTTGTTGCTGACTGAATAAGGTTCCATTTCTTGACGGTACCCTCCTGAGAGACTGTGATGAGCTCATTTTCGGAGAGGTAATCCACGAATATTACTGGTGCGCTATGAGAGATCAGAATCTTCTCTAGCTCATACTGACTGGGAGTGAGACCGACGGAATAAATGTTGACGGCGCCGGAGCTCGAACCCCATGCCAGTTTAGTCTTGGCGGGATTCCAGGCTCCAGAAAGTCCAGAGCCGCCCGCGGTGACACGGACCCTTTCCCACTGTGTCCGCAAGCCAAAGGATTGTATGATGGTTTGATCGGATGCCATTTGGCCATGGGTGTTGATGTAACTTCCAGTGATTATGATATAACCAGGAGTAGCGGTGAGATTCACTTTGACGCTTTGACCGGCGATGACGACATCATCCGGCCGGTCCGCGGTCAGATCCACATGAGGAGTGACATCCTCCTCATACCCATCATCGTACCGTGCCCGGTAGGTGATCTCACGGAAGACTCCGGGTATCATGCTCAGGCTGTCAGGTTCCGCGGTAAGGCTGACCAGATTGCTTTGGCCAACTTGTATTGTGGCGCTATCGGAGAAAGTAATGCCGCTATCACGGAATTTTGCCCTGATTTGTAAAGTCCCCGCCGCGCCCTCCGCCAACGTGACTACATTTCCATTGATACTGCACTTCGACGGGTCATCGGTTTCAAGGATGGCTTTCTCTGGAACAGGATTTGAGGATGGAGTCACATCAGCACTGGTTCCATCATCATAAATCACGGAGACCATGTAAGCTTGACTGTCTCCGGCGGCCAGAACGCGCATCTTCGGAGTGATCTCGATCTTTGTGGGCAGACTTCTCTCGTAGGTCTCAATATAATTGTAACTCCATGCAATCATGATGAGGGTATCATTCTTGGCGAATTGGACGGACCGGACGTCGACATCCGCCAGGCTGGAGTGTTGGGGGTAGAAATAGCGGAGAACCCGTCCAGTGCGGACATCAAAGAGTTTGACCGTGTTCCTTCCTCCAATCAGGAGAAGTGTTCCATCCTTGGAAAGAACAGCGTCAGAATTATGCTGAAAGCGATATAAACCGACCGGCATGTCAGTAGTCATGTCATACATTTGCACACCGGTCCCAGAGTCCACGCAAGCTATTCGTATCCCATCGGGATGATAAAAATGCTTGTAGGGTTTGTATGTATCGGTACCCATCATGTTATACAAGGTAGCATTTGGATCATTGACTCTACATGTGACCATCGAATGTTGATCCGGAACACTGAATCCCCACAGTTTACCATCCGGGCTAAATGCGCTGGGATATTCGCCATCGGTGAGAGCGTAGTTTGCGATGAGACCTCCGCCGACTCCGCTGAACATCCGGTCCCCAGCAAGGATGTTGTCGCCCGCCTCGGACATGGTGGTCCAGTCATAGTTGACACCGGTATTGCGATTGACCACCTCGACGGCTCCGTAGTCGGAAACAGTGCTGATTCTCAAGTTACGGCTCCTATCAAACCAGTTGCACTTGGTTCCATCTCCTGAAATATCAAAACCTTTATCTCCGAGAGAGTTAGGAACGACAAAAATGGGTTTCCCCGGAGTCCGTGACAATACATTTAATCCGCAATCCGTCTCGGCAAATATTCTGACACCATCGTTGGAGATTCTCGGGCGCATCGTGAGACTTGAAGGAACCCTGCCAAAAGGTCCCCAGCTGATAATGTAATCTCCATCATCCACCCGGAAGCTGGCTACACGGGCCCAATCGCTATCCCTGGAACAAACCAGGATTCTTTCTCCCGTCTTGTCGAAAGCGAGGTTCTCAAGATTCCCTCCCCAATTGCCAAGTGATTCCGTATTCAAGTTTTTGGCATAAAGCTCCAGACCGATGGAGTTGAAAATCCGTAAAAGGGCGGAATTTCCTGAACCTGTGACCATGGCGACCCGGGCCCCATCAAGCGAGACCGCGGCACCTTGTGAGGCCTGCCCCTGAAGGGAGATCGTGGTGATTGGAGGACCACCAATACCATTTGGATTTCCATTATCAGTTGGCCAGAGTTGGACTGTTGCGTCACTACTACCGGTCATCATGTGGGTGCCATCGCCCGTGAACGCAACAGCTGTCACTGCTTGGACATGCCCCTTATAACGGTATTTCTCAACTCCATTCGTGACATCCAGAAGGTATGCGGTCTTATCGCTGCACCCGATCAGGATATAACTGCCATCTGGAGAGTAGGCGATCGCATTAACAGTTGCCTCGCCGGGGATGAACTCCCAGAGACGCTGCTGATTATCGATATCCAGCAAGATTCCTTTGCCCTCGGTGATGACCATGAGTTTACTTAAGTCGGGAGATGGTACGGCATAGGTGACCAGCAGGTCACTGAACATGGCGGAGCGCTGGATACCAGTCTCTAGATCCCAGATGAAGACCGCGCCATCACGAGTCACCGTGATGGCTGCGGAATCATTACCTGAAAATCCGGCGTACTCAACCTTGTCATAGTGATCTTTAAGCATCAACAACGGCGTATTCGAGGTGGCCTGATAAATCCATGCGGAGCCTGTGTCGTACCCCAAAATCACCTTGTCCCCCGCGTTGTTGTAATGCCCCATGACTGTCTTTCCACCGGGACTACGGTAGGTGAGTGTCCAGTTCATATTCTGGGAACGGCTATCTGGAGTGCCTGATTCAACTACAAACCTGACGGGAGGAACCGAGCCAGTAATCCGGTAGGTTTCGGGGACGGTCACATCCTCCGGATTTACACGTATGGTCAATTCATCACCATTGGAAAGAGCAAGGAAATCAGCGAGGATAATGTAGTAACCTCTTGTGACGAATGAGGTGGGGAAGTTTATTTCAGCTTCATTATTCACCACCGTAACCGCCTGACCTTGAACCGCAACCTCGTCACCCGTGTCGTAAACGCCATTTTCATTCTTGTCCCATATCAACCGTGGATTCAGAATCTCGCCCGTGAATATACCAATCACTCCGTTCAGACGGGCCTTGATCGAGTTCACCGTGCGTCCCAGAGGTTGGATCCGTAAACCAAGGAGCGGGAAATTATTCTGGTTGGTAGTGGAGCCAAAATACGCGGAGGGAGTCCAGGCATCGCTCCGGGACAGCATGTAGGCCATGTCGACGCTGTGGGTGACTGCTTGAGCGGATCCAAGAACCTCGCCAGGAGTGGTGAGTTCTATATTGACGGCCTCGAGTTGAATGGTTAAACGGGAGGTATCACTCAGTCCCCGGAAACTGGCGGCAAGAAGGTAGTGCTGGTTCATGTCCAACTGATCAGAAAAACTGATCGATCCCGTGTTCCCTGAAACAACCACCTCCGATGCGGAGCCAATCCTGGTATCGGACGGATCCAACAAGGCGTCATTATCCAAGTCATGGTAGAGCGCTGTGGAGGTAATAATCGACCGGGTAATCCCTTGTAAGCCGGTCAAGGAAAACTTTATCGACTTGGTTTTTTGAGAACCGCCCTTGAATTGGAAGCCATAAAGAACCACATTGGATTGGCGCGAGCTGCTGTTGAAATTATCGGAGACTTGACCAGGATTGGGATCGGCGAGGGTGGGGAATTGACCCGCCTTGTGCCGTGTACCAGTCGTCTGGTTGTCAATGGGGATGCCTGGGGTTGTCCCAATCCAACCATTATACAGCATGACGCTAAATGCGTCATTCACCTCAACATTTTGGAGATCACCAATCAAGATAAATTGTTTGGCCAGGGATGAGGAGAGTTGGATATTTTCAAAGCCCACATAGAGACCTGAACTTGATGAGGAACTCCTCGTGGGGGAAAACGCAGAGGAGGCCTCGGCTCCATCCACATTCCCATTACTGTTGCTGTCACGAACCAGTTTGAAGTTGCTGAACTGGTTAAAGTCCAAACCGCTTGTATTGTAAATTCGGAAACCGAGGTCTACACTGGCTACATTGCCCGGATTGATACGGCATCCCAGCATTTCGATTCCACTCTGATTTGTATCTGTTTTAAGATTATTCCCTTCCTGTCCCGTGGCGGGATTGAGGACAATCTCCATAGTACCCTTTTGTTCGAGCGTACTGCGTCCATAATCGACATAATCCGACACGCGGTCGCCAGTTCCTCCAGGGTTTTCCAGATGGGTGGGGCCAGTGGGACTCCCCCACCAGTTATTACGGGCATCAAACATCATCTGTGTCTTATTATCCACAGCGTAACTATTCCCAGCAAAATTGCAGCCATGTGCATACCCAGAAGCGGGCATGGCCTCTTCGCGGACAGCGATGATATTTTTGAGGAAGGTGCAGTCCTGCAGCCTGAAATTATTGACACCCCAGGAACGGATGGCGAAGCGTGTGGTCATGTCAGGATTGACCGGAGGGGCAAAGAAACAACCCATCATATCGAGTGATGCTTGAGCTGTCTGGTAAATAATGGACGAGTAGTCCCCGTCGTCACCAGACAAACGGATTTCCTCTGCGCGGAAGCTGCAATTCGTAAATAAAGAAACACTCCCGTCAAGTAGATTGAAACCATTGCGGCGTGAATTGTAGTTATAATGGGAATGTGTAATAATGTTGAACTGTGTGTTGGTGGCGGCGAAGCCACCGCTTACAAGAAACTCTCGGTTAATTGTGAAAAAGTCACACAGTATGTTGAGGGTGGCTCCTGGTTCGATGGTAAGATAATTGTTGTTGGTGAGGTAGGAGGAATTATCTGGTAAAGTGAGTTTGGATCCATTCTTCACGGTTACCGGGCCGAGGAAATGATGCTGATTTTCGGATTGGAAAGTCTGGGTATGAGAGACATCTCCAGAAAGTGCGCCCTGGTAATCCGTACCAGTGAAATTAGATTTCGCAATCACCGCCTGCTTGGAGCCGAAATCATAACGGAAACCGCAGTGGAATCCTTCAAAATAAGGATTGACACCATCCTGAGGCACTACGTTGAGTGCACCACCGGAGACTCGTATCCCGTATCCGGTTCTCCGCCCGCTGGGATTTCTTGAAACAAGGGATGTCCCGCGAAGATCCAAGGAGGAAGAGTCATCGGCAAAGAGAAGGGCAACCCAATCATTCGGGTCACCGATCTCACGCCTCTCGTCGGAATAAAGACTGCACCTTATGAAGGTGCCAGTGCCACCATTTTGGAAGACGAGTCCATTTCGCCGCTCACCATGAGTTGGCCAGAGGTTATAGGTATCAGCACCAATCGAGGCACTGGTGGCCAACAGTGAACCCCCATCAACCGTAAACCTATCTCCCGGATAAAAATAAAGTTCAGATCCAGGAGATAAAGTCAAAGTAGCGCCAGACAAGACCTGGATACTACCATACGAGCTGACCCCAGTATTATTGATTGTAAAATTCCGCTTTACATCGGCGCTGATCCGATGATTGCTTTCGCAGTCATTAAAGGAGCATGCGGCAATTGTCTGTGATTCGGAACCAAAGATCTGGTGAATTCCCCAACGGAAACCCTTGAAGGAGGTTTGCGTGGCACCATCATTCCCGATGTTGGCCTTGCCACCGTTCAGTTTGATGCCAAAGCCCGTCCTAAGGCCTCCTGGTTTTCGAGATTCGAAGGAGCAGCCAAGTACGGAGATCTCGGAGGATGCATCAGCCGAAATGGCCGCGGCCCAATAACTGGGATTTCCTTCATCACGGCTTTCATCCGTAAAAATCGAGCACCGGCGGAAATTAAGTTTGGCTTTATTTTTTATATCCATCCCATTGCGGAATTCAGGAGGCCAAATGTTCCGGGTGGAGGCTCCATATGTGGCATCCGCCGCGTTAAAGATACCCCCATCGACAATGAAGTATTGCTGGTGGTCCAAGTAGAGATCTGAGCCCGCGGCAAGAGTCAAGGTAACTCCCTTTTTGACTCTAAGGGTACCGGTGATGTGCATGCCCTCATTCATGAGGGTAAGGTCCTTTAATAAGTCTCCAGTGATGTAATAATTTGTTCCGCAAAACTCAAAGAGACATGTTACGATGGACTGCTGACGATGGCTGACAGTTTGAAAGATGCCCCAACGGAAACCCCGGAAAGAGGGGCGTTTTGTCCCAGAGTTGACAATGGACGTGGTGCAACCATCGATTAAGACACCATAACCGGTGAAGTAGGAAGAACCAGCATTAACGCATTCAAGGGAGGTTCCTTTCAAACTCAGCTGCGATTTAGTTTTGGCACGGATGGCGCAGGACCACTCGTTACGACCTTGGCTTCCACGATCCCGGTCCTCCCATGAGAGCAGACGGCAGTTATTGAGTTCCATGGTGGCTTTGTCGTTGAGGATGATTCCGTCACGTATCTCGTTGACATTCCAGTAGGTGTAGGTCCGTAGAAGAATCGTGGACTCCGTGGCGGCCTCAAGTCTGCCAGACACTACGAAACCATGGTGGTTGCCACCGTCATGACGTACCACCACATTAGGCGCGATCTGAAGCGTGAAGGTGACGGGAACCACCACATCGGACTTGATGATGTAGTTGTGGTCAGTATCATCCCATATGGTGTTGCCGGTGAGTGTCCCGCCCACCTCGATGAGTCCATCATTTTCCATCTCGATAGCGAGCAGGTTTTTTGAGAGGATTCCATTGGCGCTGGTCTCTTGAACCTGAAAAACCGCCTGTCCGCTGGTGGTATCGTCATCCTCGGCGGCGGCCAGAGTCAGTTCGGCGCCTGTTTGCCATTGAGCTTTAGGGATGGAGAAGACTCCAGTTCCCTGGACAGTAAGGTTAACATCGCCACTGGTTTTCGTGAGAGTACCAGTCACGTTGGCGGAGGGTTCCTCGGAGAGCCAGATACGTACGGAACGGGTACCGCCCTCCAAAACGGGGGCATTCTTTGGGCTCATGAGAAAACCGGCTGAGGCTGCCTCCGATAGGAGTAGTGCGATGAAAAGAAAGGCGATCGCCGCCAGAAGGGCCCACTTAAGGGACTCAAGCCCCTTCCGGTGATAGGTTTTATCCATGATACCCTGGTATGTCATGGCGAGAGTCCTCACAAAAACTGAAATAACAGGACAGCCTCTGTCCTGGGAACAGCTCGAATGAGTGATACACACAGATTTACACGGCCATGGACAGACCGGTAATGGAGAGATAAACAGCTGTCCTGGTGGACAGCTTTCCTAATAGAGGCCATGGCCCTTCGTTACATCTCCTTTCTTGGACACGGGCATGAAAGAAGATCTGAACGGCACCGACCCGTTGAGGAACCACCTCAGCGAGGGTGTGTCAATTCATACTTTTGGCTGGGCGGGAGCCATTCCTGAAGACAGAGGAAGGTGGCATTGATGCAATGACGAATATACAATCTGCCTTACCATTCTAATTTAGACTTTTTGGGGGACTGGGGCAAGGATAAAAACACCATTTTTTTATTCTATTGGATGGGAAGAAAGATAACGACAGGGATCTAAGAAATGTTATCGGACAAAAGGGATTCCGGACAAGATGATAAAGAAGGACCTTAAGGTCGCATGAGTTAATAACATACTTACCATAATGAGCGTTTTTTTGAATGATTGTTTTCTTCTTGACAGAAGTTTCATCAAACTTGATAATATGATGAGAAAATTAGTGCTTGTAGGTTTCGGACCACACGCCCTTGTGAAACCGGTCCCGCCCCGGCCTTTTTATGGTTCGCCGGTGGTCCCTTATATCCTTTTTAGGAAAGGGAATCACCCATGCTGACTCGCCCTATCCATTTGAGAACCATTTCCCTCTGTCTTTTCTTTTTTGTGTCATTCTTGCTGATTGGTCAATCCCCAAATGTCCAAGCCACCGAGACCCTCCTCGCGGTGGATTGGGAAGAGGAACCGCAATACGCCTGGGACCATGATTCTGATTGGGGGGATCAACATTCCACCTGGGACCGTCCCAACACTGGCGCGGTGGGGAAGTGCATGAGAGCTTCCCATCCCACGGGTGATAGCAAGGACAACCGGGGTTTTGTTTTACAGGATATGCATCTGAGGGCGGGACACCGTATCCGCATCCGTATCAGCATGGCCTGTCCCACCGGTTCCGGCAAAGAATACTGGATGGAGACCTCCTATAAACTTTACCAGACCGCTCCCACTGATTATGGGGCCGCTTACGATAATGACGTCTGGAACAAGGTCCAGTGGTTCGATGCCGCCGCCTGGCCGGAGAATCCTGATGGAAACGATAATACCTGGACCGAGTATATAAGTGGGATTTTCATCCTCACCGCCCAGGATAGGTTTCTCGCGGTCGGCTTCGAAAGTGGGAGCTCCGAGGGCACTGGCGGCGCCCCGGAAATGCGCTGGGACACTCTGGTGATTGAGGATCTGGATGGGACAGGACCGAGTTTCACATCGACTTACACTCCAGTTCCAACTTCCACCAACACGATCAAGCCCACTGCCACGAATACAAAAGACAAACCTGAAGACACTCCCACCAGCACATCAACAGGCACCCCGACTCGTACACCAACTCCGACCTCAACATCTACAAACACACCAACTCAGACGAACACACCAACATTTTCTCCCACATTCACCATTACTAACACACCGACGATGACAGCCACACCCACTGAGACCCCCAGCTGCGCGGAGGAGACTCCTCTATTGCGTCTCTCCCCGGAGGGGAAAATCGGATACACGCCCGACATCGCGATTGATCGTTTTGGAAGCGCGCATGTGGTCTGGCGGGATGGAGATTGGCACATTTGGTATGCACGGATTGGAGCGGGCAATGTGATCGAGGTGGCTCCTGTTGCGATTCTCGTCTCAGGAAATGTCCGTGACCCCAAAATCGCGGTGGATCCGGATGGGTGGGCTCACATTGTGGTACGTCCATCCCTTTCTGGCGAACAGTTTTACCTCACCTACATCAAAGTGGACCGTCAGGGTAAAAACGTGCTCACCCAGTCCTCAAAAATCTTCGACACTTGGCCCGAGCGTCTCGATCCCATCTCAGATGGGGGGGCCCAGTACTTGTGGCCAGTGATTGCCTTTGACACCAAGAAGTGGCGTCCGGTCATTGGATGCGAGGCTCACCTTAACGCGCAGATCCCCATCGATCCACTCAATCCCTTAAGTCCGAAGAAGTACTTCTATCGTGACACCATCGTAACAGTTCCCATTGACTACTATGGTTACCCGATTCGTTCGGAGCGCTGGGAGCCTTATTTCGAATATGCCATGGACACTGACCCAGCCGATAAGGCAAAGTACCCGGATATCGCGATTGATAAAAATGGGGTCATCCATGCCACCTGGTGGCACAAGGAGCCAGAATGGACCAGCGGGGGGATTGCCTATCGTAATCAATCGATGGCCAACTGGATTGAGGCTTCCTCCGCTCGGGATGTGGCTGCTCAGCCGTGGGTGGGACCGGAGATCACTTGTGGCGACCGGGGGTATGCGGACATCACTTGGGCTACCTCTCCCGCGGGAAAGGTGATGTGGCAACGGTTCATGAGTGGATCCTTTGTTGGTGGAAATGTTCAAGCCTCTGGCAATCCCGCTAGTTGTAAATTCGCCAACATCGGTTCGGTTACTGATACGGTGGTCTGTGCCTGGAGTGATGATCTCGATGGAAAACATCTTTGGGCGGACCGGGTTGAACCTCATGATATTCCAGTCAAGGTGATCCAATGCGGCGGAACTTCCAATATCGCCCTCGATGGCCGTCCTAACGGCTTTTTTGACATTGTGTGGCAGGATACGCGCAATGAAGGTGCTTCGGTCTACTACACTAGCAGGGAGTTCCGGGATTTACGTCCCACCGCCACCTTTACACCCGAGGGGACACCAACCTTCACACCCACAGGACCAACACCGACAGAGACACTGACGCCGACAATCACGACTACCCCCACAGTCAATCTCGACCTACAGATCACCGGAATCGAAGTAACTCAAGCGGTTCAAAATTCAAATTTCACGCTCCCCTTAGTGGCTAACAAGCCCACAGTGGTTCGTGCGTATATTGCAGTGGATGCCCCATTGGATAATTACTCGGGCAACATTATCGGACGTCTCTATTACCGGACAGCGGCAGGAAGGATGGGCCCCATCTATCCTTCAAACAGTGGCCCCGGGGGAATTATCGCCAGACAAGTTCCAGACCGGGGAGCAATTGAAAATTCCCTGAATTTCCGTCTACCCCAAGATGCAGTTGTTCAGGGTAACACCAATTTCTTTGTGGAGGTGAACTACCCTACACAAGAGGTGCAGGGTGATGGAACAGTTAAGAACAAAAGACCTCTCGAGGAAAACGATTATACGAACAACAATTCTACGCGTGTCTGCCAGTTTCAGAAACGCAAGACCCGGTATCAGATTGGATTTTACAAGGTGAATTACACCTTCGCTAATGGAAAAGGCAAACCAGAATACTGGGTAACAACGCATGGAGCCGACATGCTCAAGAAGATTTACCCCTTTGCCCCCAAGATCTTCGAGTATGTCGATCTCGGTGAGTTTAAATGGAAGAAGGACATCCAAACCAGCGCGGATGAACTCGTCATTTATCTTCAGACTCTCTGGACCGCTCAGGAAGCGGCTTCACCCTTTGCATTTGTCTTCAACGATCAAATTTATGCCTGGCTGCCCGCTTCAGCTTTCGAGGCCATCCCAGCCGCCGATCAGTGGTATGGAATGTCTTATCCCACCTGGAGTACCTCGCCAGCGGGTGGGTTGGGCAGGGTCTCCTTTGGTGGTGACGCGGCCTCTCGATACCGGCGTACCCTGGCCCATGAAATTGGGCACAATCTGGGTTATTACCACCCTTGGGATTATCCCGTTGGCGCCCAGCCGCCAGAGCGGTTGAATGCCAACAATGATTATGGTTTTGATCCCGCGACCATGCGAGTCAAATACGAATACCAAGCGAATTTTAGATACAACGATATTATGGTTGGGGGACTTCAAGAGTTCGAAGCATGGATCACTCCTTGGTATTACAACAGCATTTTTGGCACGCTCGCTAAGTCTGGGGAGAAGGGTGAAAA
Organism: uncultured bacterium; assembly: GCA_964581845.1. Lineage (GTDB taxonomy): Bacteria > Hinthialibacterota > Hinthialibacteria > OLB16 > OLB16 > OLB16. Next base: position 207 of record CAZORO010000068.1, on the reverse strand, counting down.
GATCTCCAAATCCACTCCCTCGCTCTATGTGGCAGGCACGATCAGCCGCTCCGCTACCGGTGAGTTCTCCCCTGGTTACCGGATTCTGCTTGATCCGACACCTCAGGGAAGTCAAGGGGAGTATAGCCTCGTTATCCGTAACAGTCAGAATACGGCTCTCTACACCCACAAGTTCAATGTCGACTTTGTACCTTACGATAAGGCCAA
>CAZORO010000067.1:0-15555 GCA_964581845.1 uncultured bacterium | reverse complement strand
TGGATTTTCAGGCTTCATTGCTTGATGTTGCGATGGACACTGCGTCAAATATTCCTGTCAAACCACATATCAAAGACCGTTCCCGTGCTCAGGAATTAGTGGTTGAAGCATGCTTGAAACTCGGTCAACCACTCAAGGCGGAACAATACACCAAAAGAATTGATGATTGGCGTAAAGGGATCTGTTATGCCCGTCTGGCTCTGTATGGAATTCAAAATGGTTGTACGCAAGAGGTGGGGAGATTTCTCGAAATCGCTACGGATACAGCGAAAACGACTAATGACTGGCGAAGAGACCGGATCCGGATTCAGATCGCACAGGCTTATGCCCTACTTGGTAATCAAAAGTTTATAAATGAACTGCAATCACAGGTCTCACATTCCGAGGTGGGTAAGATTCTGTTATTCAAAACGGGTTCCGCTGATGCTACTACATTTGAAAATCATATTGAAGAGTTGTTGAATCTGATCAATTCGGGGAATTATGACCTCATAAAAAATGCCCTTCATGGTTGTGGAAATCTTTTTGACAAGGTCTATGGGGATCCGATAAAAAGGGACAGGGTTGAGGATGTGATCAGAGGTGGTTTGAAAACCATGCCGATATCTCTTCGATTTGAGATGCTTGTCACTCTTTCTCATTCCACGATTGACCATAAGGACCTTTTGAAAGCAAATGAGCTTACCTCCGAAGTAAACCGGTTACTTGAGGATTATCATTGGAAGCCTGAGCAAAAGGTTCCAATGTTGGGTGATGTTTCCCTCCTCTATCAGGGCATGGGAGAAACCCAGAAGGCTTTAGATACTGTAGGTTCTGCTTTGGTTCTCTACGACAAATCCAGAAATTACATTGTCGACATCTGGCGGGCTCGGACTCTACGTCCTCTGGCTGAGGCGTATCTCTCGATGGGAGATGAAACAAAAGCCCTTGAGCTCTATAGGAGGGCTCTCGAGGAGGGAACTGGGAATCCCAATTCAAGACCACGTGCGGAGGATTTGTCTGCTACATGTACCTCCATGGCGGTACATTCCATAAGACCTGATGACGTGTTTTGGGCCAGGATCCAGCAGATACAAACGGAGCTGGGGCCGCCGTGGTAAATCGAAGTAGTTTTGTTTGTTCGATTCTATCAATTGTTATTCTGTCAACTCCGGTCCTAGGCCAGGAACAGCCGGGCGGTATACGTGGCATGGTCTATGATAAGGATTATGATGTCCCCTTGGGGGGAGCGGCGATTTCAATTGTTGAAATTGGTGCTCGAACAGCTTCATCGGAAGAAGGTAATTTTGTCTTTCCTCAGGTTCCACCAGGAACCTACACCCTCATCTTTTCAAAGGATGGTTTTACTCGCAAAGTCATAGGGGATATTACGGTTCAGTCTGGCCAAATGATGGATGTTGAGGCTCAATTGGCAGGTGAAATCACCGAGATGGAGGAATTTTCCGTAGAGGATTTCGAGATGGATTCCAAGGATGATTTTAACCTCGATGATTTACCATTACTTGAGTTGAGACAGGAAAGTCCAGCCTTTATCGATGCTATCAGTTCTGACATTATGAGTAAGGCTGGGGCCACTGACGCGGCTAGTGCCTTGAAGTTAGTGGCTGGTGCATCGGTTCAGGATGGGAAATATGCTGTTGTAAGAGGATTGCCGGACCGGTATGTGAATTCGCAGATGAATGGAGTCAGATTACCTACGGCTGATCCCGATAAACGTGCTGTTCAACTTGATCAGTTCCCTGCATCAGCGATCAAGAGCATCCTCGTCACGAAGACCTTCACTCCTGACCAGCAAGGGGATGCTTCCGGAGGTGCTGTGAACATTGTCCTCAAAGGTATTCCCGAAGAGGATCTTCTTGAATTCAGTTTTCAGAAAAGCTCGAATACGAATGTGGACGGGAATATGGATTTCCTGACATATAAAGGGGGAGGAGTAAATTATTGGGGGAAAGAAAAAAAGGAGATCCAATACAGCAATCTTGGTTCCGATTGGGATGGCGCGGTGGGTGTTTCGACCGATGATCCTCCAGAAGATTACAAGTGGTCCTTGTCACTGGGAAAAGTTTACAAGGCGGACCAGGATATTAAGCTGGGTGGATATAGCAGCTTATTTTATGAGAGGGATAGTTCTTTCTATGATAACGGGATCAATGATAAATATTGGGTTGAATCGCCTGGGGCTAAGATGACTCCGCAATATACACAGGGTACACCCGGCCAAGGCGATTTTAAGACTCAGCTTTATGATGTAACTCGTGGTGGTGAGGAAGTCAAATGGGGAGCCCTTAATGCTCTTGGTTTGGAACTTGAGAAACATTCCTTAACCCTGACTCACCTTTATACACATACTGCCGAGGATCTCGCTACACTGGCTGAGGACGAGCGTGGGAAAGCCCACTATTTCCCTGGATATGACCCCAATGATCCACATGATCCTGGAAATTTGGAGCGTGACTCAGCGCCATATTTAAGGACGGAAACCCTTGAGTATACCGAACGAACGACCGAAACTCTCCAATTGCATGGACAACATGAGCTTCCCGATCCCTGTTATTCGGGGAGTTTTATCAGAATGCTTGCTCCAAAACTCGATTGGACTCTTTCAAAAAGCTCCTCAAGTCTTTATCAACCTGATAAACGTCAGTTCGGATCCCTTTGGTGGGCAGAATCTTATAATCCCGGATATCCTCCATATATTCCTTCATCCATTGATCCAGCCGTATTCCGTCCTTATAAACCAGCCGCCAATTACACGCTTGGAAACTTCCAACGCGTTTGGAAGGATATTTCGGAAGAGAGTGATCAATATTCGCTTAATGTAAAACTTCCTTTTGAACAATGGACTAATGATGAAGGGTACTTGAAAGTCGGCGTTTTCGATGATTCAGTTAATCGGGAATACAAACAGGATTCTTTCAGTAATTTTAATGATAATAGTGCTGCTTATTATGGATCATTTGATGAATTCTGGAGTGAGTATTTTCCCTATGAAAATCATCCTGTTTCAGCTGCCGAGATTGATGTTGATTATGAGGGAGAACAAAAAATCTCCGCTTACTATTATATGATGGATCTCCCAATTACCTCAACATTTAATCTCATTGGGGGTGTAAGACTGGAAAAAACAGAACTTGGAATAAAAAACTCTCCAGAAAGTGAAGTTACTTGGATCCCTCCGAGATCATCCGGCCAAGTAACTCTCAATCCTGGCGACGCGGATGTTTCCTTCCAAAGGGAGGATGTTCTACCTTCGGTTGGTTTTGTCTATAAGCCTCTTGAAAAATTCTCATTCCGTGGCACCTATAGCGAGACTGTGGCCCGCCAAACTTTCAAAGAGTTGACCCCCATTCAGCAACAGGATTACCTCGGAAGTGATGTATTTGTCGGGAATCCGGATTTGGAGATGAGTTCATTAAAGAATTATGACCTTCGATTTGACTACACACCCTACGCGGGAGGACTTTATTCGGTTTCATATTTTAAAAAAGACATCAAAAACCCGATCGAGTATGAGCAAAGAATCGCCGACTTCGCTTATACAACTCCGGTAAATTACCCCGAAGGAACATTAAGCGGTTACGAGCTCGAAATCCGTCAGATAATGGAAAAGACTAATCCAAGGTTACAGGGATTAACACTTGGAGCCAACGCCACATTTATTAAATCAGAAGTAACCCTACCGGAAGATGAGGCATCTCTCTTCGAACAACCGAATATCAATGCTCCCATGCCATCCCGTGACATGACCAATACTCCAGAGTACCTCTATAATCTTTTCATGGATTATGAGCTTGGAAACTTTGGCCTCCCCAATACACAGTTGTCGGTATTCTACACAGTAAAGGGAGATACACTCATCGTAGGCGCTGGACAATCCGATGGAAATTTCATCCCGAATGTTTATGCCAAGGAATATGGAACCCTGAATATGAGCGTATCACACAAATTTTCTGAAAAATGGAATGTAAAAGTCCAGGCCAAGAATCTTCTCGATCCTAAAATTCAGACAGTTTATAGGTCCAAATATATCGGAAAGGATGTCATAAAAACATCCTATCAAGAAGGAATGGAATTCTCTTTTACGATGAACGCAACATTCTAGCAATGGCTTGATTGGAGATGTGATCTAACGGAAATACTAGAAGGTTATCCAAGATTAGAATGAAACAAATCATAATGTCTCACGGAATCACAATATCGATCACTAACTGTATATGTTACGCTGTTTTTGCATTCTGGGTTCTGATTCCGATATGTCATGCCCAATCAGCCTTATCTCAAGCCTCTGAAGCAAAACCAGATCTTGAGGAAACACGCTTGAAAATGGAAAAGTGGATTGAAACCCAACAAATTATTTCCAAAGAGCGGAAAGAATGGCAGCAAGGAAAAGAGATATTAGCCGGAAGGATTGATCCGATCAAAAAGGAACTCGAGTCTATTAAGGAAAAAATCCAGCAGGCCGAGCTATCCGCACAAGAATCTAATCGAAAAAAAGAAGAACTCCAAGTCGAAAACAACACACTTAGGGCAATCCAACAGAAGTTGACTGATGGGATTGTCGGTATCGAAGGGAATATACGGAAACTATTTCCCCAGTTACCCGATCCAATAAAGACACGGATACAACCGCTTTATCAGAGAATCCCACAAGATACCACGAAAACACAGGTGTCGATCGCCGAAAGGTATCAGAATGTCCTCGGAATTCTGAATGAGTTGAACAAGTCTAATAATGAAATTACAGTAAACTATGAAGTTCATACGCTTTCCGATGGCAAACCATCCGAGGTTAAGGTTTTCTATGTCGGCCTCGCTCAGGCTTATTATGTGAGTTCGCGGGGGGAGGCGGGCATAGGCCAACCAGGTCCAGATTCGTGGAAATGGGAGCCGTCTTCTACGATTTCGTTAAATGTCACAAAGTCTCTTGAAATCATCCAAGGGAAGCAGACTCCTGATTTTGTCCTACTACCAGTCAAAATACAATGAATAAGATGAAAATACCAATACTGATATTTATTACGTTTGCTCTTCATTCTGCCGGAACATTTGCGCAAAGATCCGGTCTGGTCTCTCCGGGGACCGATACCATGAGTGTTCTCATGAACTCCGCCCAAAAAGAACTCGAGAAAAGCATTGCTGAATTAAATCAGTTACGTGATCAAATCGCTAATGAAAAACTACCCCTGGCTCAGGAACTTACAACGCTTGAGGATGATCTAACCAAACAGCGTAATCAATACGAATCTATAACCAGGTCAGTTGACAATAGTAATCTTGAATTAGCTGGAATCAGATCGGAGAATAAGGCTCGTTTGGACGAACTCACATACATAGGCAACCTATTGGATGAATATGCACGTTCATTCGAATCGAAAGTTAATGTGAGTGAGCTGCAATATTGTGGCGAGAAACTGAACAGCGCCAAACAAGCTACTGAAAATACAACTTTATCGTTGCAGGATAAATTGGTAAAACAAAATGATTTTGTCGTTCTTTCAGTTGAACGGATCGCCAATATGGTGGGTGGTCATCGTTTTAATGGAATTGGGGTAAGTCCAGATGGGAATATCGAAGATGGACAGTATGCCATTATCGGTCCAGTGGGTCTATTTGCCTCAAAGACTGGAAACCTTTCAGGTCTCGCCATTCCGCAGACAGGTTCAGATAAGCCTTTGATCAGGCCTCTTGAAGGTGAAATCCAGACTGGGATCTCCTCCTTGGTAAACACAGGCGAGGGAGTTTTCCCATTTGATCCTTCCCGGGGTGTTGCACTCAAGGCACTTGTACAGAAGACAAGTCTCTACCAGATCTTTAAAAAGGGTGGTCCGATTATGTGGCCCCTTCTTTTCATTGCGGTGATCGCAATTCTCACGGTGTTTGAAAGAATCCTCTTTATCATTGTCGAAACCCGTCGGCGTGATCCCAAGGCCATGGAGCGATTCTTTTCTGAAGTTTCAAAAGGAAATATGGAGAATGCGTTATCAATCAGTATGAAATCAAGATTCCACGTTCTCCATACATTGGGTTATGCCCTCTCTCATAAAGAGAAATCCCTTGCAAATGCCCTCACTTATGCACAGGAACAAGAACTCAAAAGGTTTCGCCGTGGTATTCCAATCCTGGATACAGTCATTACTCTTGCACCTTTACTTGGTCTCCTTGGAACAGTTACTGGAATGATGGGATCCTTCTCCCTGATTGGTGGCGAATTGAGTGCACCTGGAGCGATTACCGGAGGAATCGCCGAGGCTCTTATTGCCACAGCATTCGGACTAGGAATTGCAATCACCTCATTGATTCCATTTAATTATCTTAACACGAAAATGGAAGAAGCCAGAATTGAAATCGAAACTGCTGCCAATCAACTCGAGTTGCTAGTACAACCCATACTCGAAACATCCTGCATGACAAATCCGGCACGAGTAGTTTACCGTTAGAAAGGAGATTGAAATCATGCATTCGCCATCGGGAGGTGGGAATAAGAAAAGAGCACGAATTGAAATCATTCCTCTGATTGATATTATTTTCTTTTTGCTGGCAACTTTTATCATGGTTTCTCTTTCCATGACAAAGAATCAAGGAGTACAAGTATCGCTTCCAACCGCCAGTAGTGCTGCATCGCTTGGTGATCAGCAGGAAATGGATAAAGCTGTTACATTAAGTGTGACTGAGAAAGGTGAGGTATTCTATAATAAAGAAAAAATAACAATAGCCCAACTCCCTTTGCGGCTACAAACTTTTAAAACAACATCCAAAGATCCTCGTGTGATCATCAATAGTGATGGAACCGCGGATTTCAAATTTGTAGTATCGGTTTTGGATGAGGTCAGAAAGATCGGCATCAGCAAAGTCGGAATCAATACAGAAAAGAAATAACATCAGGTTTCGATACCGCGATGAGAATAGGCCTCTTTTTTGGTATTTCATGTGCGATTGCATTTCATGCAATATTCTTCCTATTTGGAGGCGTTCTATTTGACAGTCACAAGGAGGACTACGGAACGCTCAGACAGGTAGATCTATACAGCGAGGAAACCGAAGAAAAAGAGAAACCAAAAGAAGAAAACAAGGAAGTTCGAGAAGATGAAAAAGAGGAACTGAATTCAGAGGAAGAAAAACCTCCAGATGCTGCGGAGACCCTGAAGAATTTAGAGCTTTCGCCGGTTTCAAATGCACCGGCGCTCGAAGCTGCCAGTTTAAGTTCGATCGAAGCGGCGTTAAGTGGCCAGGAAGGTGGCGGAGGTGATTTCTCAGAATCTGTCAGTTTTGCATCAGGGGGTAGAATCGGAGGAACAGGAAAAGCAGGAGCGCTGGGTGTAGACCTTGAAGATGCATTCAGCCTTGCTGAGATTGATCAGAAACCGAGAGTTTTGTTTCAGGCTATGCCCTCTTATCCGCAAAGAATGAAATCAGTAGAAGCTGTCGTTACTATTCTTTTTATTGTTGACCCTCAAGGAAAAGTTACAAACCCAAGGATTGAAAAGTCAACTCATCGTGAGTTTGAAAAACCTGCCTTGGATGCTGTGAAGCAATGGAAATTTGAACCAGCTATCAAGGGTGGGGAAAGAGTACCCTGTAAGATGCGGGTTCCGATACGGTTTAAACCAAAATCATAATAAATCAGTTATTCGCTAGATCGAGAAGATAGGAGACAGATGATGCCATATTTGGATGAGATAGGCAAAATTACAAGAAAGAAATCTCTTCTTCTTGTGGAATGTATCTTTGTATTTTCCATGGTTGCTGTTAGAGGTGAATGCCAAAGTACCCTTGCAGCGGTAGGTCTCAACCAGACTTCAACTGATAAATTTGGTATGTCCAGTGATATCCATTCAACCATTCAAATTCATGAAATTGGAGAAGAGAGTAAAACGCTCCACTTAATCCAGGAATCCAGCCTGGTCAAGGTCTTTCGAAAAGGAGGTCACATCATGTGGCCGCTTCTGGTGGCATCGATTCTTGCGATGGGAACTGTCATAGAAAGAATCCTTTTCCTCATACGGAAAAGTCGGGGACATAATCCTCTTTGGGTTCATACGTTTCTAGAGATGATAGAGAAAGGTGATGTGGAGAAAGCAATAAGACTTGAGCAAGGAACAAATGATTATATTCTCAGAACATTATCATTTGCCCTGCAGAATCGTGAACAGACCCTGAATACAGCCTTGCGTCTCGCCAAAGAGAGGGAGATGAAATGTTTCCGGTTTGGTATACCGATTCTCGACACGGTAATCACACTTGCGCCCCTTCTGGGATTGTTGGGTACAGTCACCGGTATGATGGGATCCTTTTCATTGATTGGAGGCGAACTAAGTGCACCCGGAGCCATTACAGGTGGCATCGCGGAGGCTTTGATTGCAACCGCATTCGGCCTTGGAATAGCAATTACCTCACTTCTTCCATTCAATTATCTTAATACGAAAATCGAAAAAGTCAGCTTGGAAATAGATTCTGCATCGACCCAATTGGAAATCTTATTACAGAAATCGAAAAAAAGAAATGATGAAATTCTCGGAAGCATGGAGTATCCGCAACACGGAGAAGAGAGACTTGCCTGGGTTGTATAAATAATCCAATCTGATGTCCCGCATATATAAGAGAGCATCACTGATGAAAATAACAACCCTTAATATATTTCTACTAAGAATATTGTTGTTCATCTCTGTATTCTATCACACGGATATCATTGCAGTTGATGTAAAGGCCAAACAAGATGCATCTACAACCAAAACAAACGCCATCGAATTGGAAATATGGAATGATCCCGTTTTTAAAAAGCAATTTATTGCCAGTTATGGGATCAATTCCGAAATCGAACCGCGTATTGAGCCAGATGAATTGGCGACACTCGAGAAGATTCGTCCACTGATCGCTGAGGACTTGCCAAAAGCAGAGGAAACTCTCAAGAAGAAAATGAAACCTGAATGCTCAGCGATTCTGGATTTTACCCTTGGAGGGATCCAATTCCAACAAGATAAACTTGAAGAAGCCCTTATGAACTATCAGAAAGCAGTCGGAAAGTTTCCGAGTTTCCGAAGAGCTTGGCGAAACTTGGGATTAATCCAAGCCCGCCAAGGTAAATATGACGATGCCATAAAATCCTTTACCCGTATGATCGAACTGGGGGGAGGAGACGCCTACTCCTATGGTTTGCTTGGTTTCGCCTATGCCTCCAAGCAAGATTATCAAGCGGCTGAAGCCGCCTATCGCAATGCCTTGCTTCTCCAGCCCGACAGCACCGAATGGCGACTTGGAATCACACGATGTGTTTTTAAACAAGAGAAGTATGAGGATGCGGCTAAACTCCTTGAAGTTTTGATTGAAAGGTTTCCAGAAAAAACTGAATTCTGGTTGGTCCAAGCCCAAGCATTCATTGGTATGAAGAAACCTCTTATCGCAGCTGAAAATCTGGAGGCAGTCGATTGGATGGGAAAATCGACTGTCGAAAGCCTCAATACGCTTGGTAATATCTATCTCAGCGAGGGATTGGTGGATCGTTCCGCTGATGCTTACATGCGGGCCATCACGGTAAATCCAGATCAACCGGTTACACGGCCGATCCAATGTGCCGAAATGCTTGCTGGACGCGGTTCCATTAGCCAGGCAAGCGCTGTTGTCATGAAAATAAAGGAGTCCTGGGGCGACCGTTTCGATGAACAAGAAAAAAGACGGCTCCTCAAACTAGAGGCACGAATCAGCATGGCGGAGGGAGCGGGGAGCAATGAAACTGCTAGCATGTTGGAGGAGATTGTCCGTCTCGATCCCTTGGATGGTGAATCGCTCTTGCTGCTTGGACAACATTACGCCAAACAAAATGAAAATGACAAGGCGATCCTTTATTACCAACGCGCCGAGAGTATCGAAGCCTTTGAAGTCAGGGCTAAAATTCGGCATGCTCAAGTACTTGTTGGCATGGGTAGATATGCTGAGGCGATACCATTACTTCGCCGCGCGCAAGAAATCAAACCCAATGATGATGTGGCCAATTACCTTAAACAAATCGAAAGACTCGCCAAGGCTCACTAGCCGAAGAAGTCTATAATGGTGGTCTAATAAAAGGGACCCATATGTGTTGCTAAAAAAAAATGATACCGGAGCATGGGACGAGGGGCTGACTGTTTGGCACGGGGTGAAGGTCGTCTGAAAAGGCCAGTGGGTGGCACCCGAACAGTGAAGCACCAGTGATCGCACTCTCCTCTTATTTCAGTCTTCTTGATGTTTCCTGGTGGAGCGCGTTGTTTGAGCCACTTTCTGTTGTCTCTGAGACAGTAGCTTTCGCCGTTGGCCACGAGGATATGGACCCGGTGGTCAGGCAGTCCAATAGATCTTCCATTACCAGTCACTCAGTCTGGAATGCAGCGCAATCCTCCTGACCGGTCCCTCAGTCCCCAGTTCGTCGGTTTTCAAGGTCAGCTCCCATCAGGGCGTTGAACCCGGAGAAGCCCGGAAAAGAGATTCATTGAGCCACCTTTGAAGCAGGGTTGAACGTGGTGTGAAGCTGCCGTGAGTGTTATTTTGCTGAGAAATTCTCGGTTTTCCTAACAAATCCATGGGATTGGGAATGGCTTTGCAAGCCTGAGGTCAGGGGTTCGATCCCCCTCAGCTCCACCACTTCCAACTCCGAACACAATGCCTCTGTTAATAGGCTAATCCCGTTTCCACTCGAGGATAAACTCTCTCAACTAATTCAACTCCCTTGACATTCCCAAAACTGTCATACTATCCTATGACAGAGGACGGTTAGAAGACGATGTTCATCGAGCTCTCCTTCAAATCCGGTGTGCCGGTCTATCTCCAGGTGGTCGGCCAGATCAAATACTTGGCGGCCTCGGGGGAGTTGCGCGATGGCGACCCGCTCCCCTCTATCCGTGAACTCGCCCAGCAACTCCGCGTTAACCGCAACACCATCGCCAAAGCCTATTCCGAACTCGAACACCAGGGGGTGGTCGAGACCATCCAGGGGAAAGGTGTCTTTCTCACCAGGAATCATTCTCCCTTCGACAAGGGGGTCAAGAAGGAGATCCTCTCCCAGGTCATCGATGCCGCCATTGTGCAGGCGCATCATTTCCAGATTTCCGATGAAAAGCTCCTGAAACTGGTCCAGGAACGGTTGCAGGAGTTTGACAAGAGGAGGGAGAATCCATGAATCCGGATGTTCCCGCGATCGACATTCAGGACCTAATGCGCGGATATGGCCGTGCCAAGGCGGTCGATGGTCTGACTCTTCAGGTCCGTCCCGGGCGCTGTTACGGCTTTTTGGAACGTAATGGGGCGGGGAAGACCACCACCATCAAGTGCTTGCTCGAATATGCCGCCTCCTTCCGTGAGCATTGGAACCGGGATATCGAAACGGATTTATTACGCCGTTTCGAACTGGATGAACTCAAGCGGACAGGCGTGCTTTCGAAGGGTATGAAATCGCAGCTGGCTCTCATCTGCGCTATTTGCCCGGAGCCGGATCTGTTACTGCTGGATGAGACCACCTCTGGTTTGGATCCGGTGGTGCGCCGGGAGTTCATCGAAACCGTCATCGGCAGTTATCAGGAGGGTGACCCGGAAAAACGCACTGTCTTTGTCTTGACCCACCTCATCGCCGAGTTCGAGGGGTTGATCGATGAGTTCACCATCATCGATGAGGGTAAGAACCGTTTCACGTTGGAGACCTAGGAGGCACGCAAGAGATTCAAACGGATCCGCATGAAGTTCGTGGGCGAACCCCCTGAGATCCCCTCTAATGGCACCGTGCGTGTGGACCGGAATGGCTCGGAGGTGGATGTCTGGACCTCGGAATACTGCACAGAGGTCGAAACACGGCTGCGAGGTTTCTCGCCAGAATCGTTGACAGTCGAGAATCTCTCGCTCGAGGAAATCTTTATCGCGGTGGACCGGATGAAATGACGCTCAATCGAGTAAGGCTGTACAAGGAATTCCGATTACTGGCTCCTGTATGGTTGTTGGGAGTGTTCAGCATTGTGGTCCTCACGTTGGCTGCGAGATTCGATTCGGATGAAGATCGTCAAATCTTTTTGCTTTTCGCTTCCTATGGAGTATATACTGTATTCACCTTTGTCATTGCTGCAATGCCTTTTGGAAGCGAATTTGATTACGGAACACTGCAAACGTTAATATCCCAACCCGTTCCAGGGATCCGGATATGGCGGGAGAAGAACCAATTTTTTTAACTCCTGGTTCGGTGCGGTTGTCTAGAATGAAGTCTCTCGGTTCACCGACCTGATCTTCTCAAGCATGTCCACATGAAAAACGTAAAAAAAACCTTCCCCTCTAGCACCCAGGCACTACCATCAGCGGGGGCACCATGGTAGTTGGAGTGATACCAATCCTGGCACCATTCCTTCACAGTTCCATGCTTGTCATACAATCGGAAGCCATCGGGAAGTGTTCCTGTAAAAGTGCTTGCCGGCTTCTGTCAGAGTGCTATTTTACCGGAAAGAATATCTACAGGAGTTATTTTCCGTTCAAGGTGCCGTTCCGCCGGACTGAGTGAGTCGGATTTGCTGCCTTGGAAACACGGGCCATCAGGAGGTTAGAACAATGGGAATTCGACGCTTTTTCTTCCGCCTCTTCCTATCCGGAATGGTGATCGCCATGACTTGGGAATGCCATGCCGCGATAAACCTCATCATCAACTCGGTTCTTGTCCAAACGGGAGAGAAGTGGATTGCCAGGATCAATGTGGATGTCAATGTGGCTTCCGGCTCCCAATCAAGATTGGATTTCATCCTCGATTACGCTAAGGATGGCATTGTCAATGGAGAGGACTTTCCACTGTTCTCCTTCCTCGTAACTGAAGGCAAAAGATTCAAGATCTCGGGTCTTGCCTACCCCAACATCCCGGGCGATTTAGATGATGCCCAGAACGGCCACCTTTCTGTCTTTGTCCCCATCGGTATGGATGTGCAGTATTTCGTTCCACTGATTGTTCAGATCGATGATGGCTTCGGTGCTGTCCGTGCACCCCTCAATTTCCAGCCGACGCAGACTGGATATGAGATCTCTGGGAAAGTGTACCGTGATTTCAATCCAGGGCTTGGGACACCCTCGTTAGTCTTCATTGAGTACATGGATGAAAACAATGAGCATCAAACAGTGGTCGCGACGGATTCATCGGGGAACTATTCCACACGAGTTCCATGGGCGGGGACTTACGTGGTCTATGCCTTAAATCCACGCATGGTGGCTGTGGCCGCCAATGGAGGTGGAGCCCAGATCCAACGAGGTGAAGGCTTACCGGCTTCCCCAGTCAATTTGAACCTGACATCCATCGGATTGCGGAAGATACGGGGAAAAGTGAAAGGGCCTCTTCAGGAGGGGATCCCGCTAGCGTTGATTTATGCAAGTGCGGGTGATCCCGATAGTGAAGGGGGTGAAACCGCGGCGTCCATTGCGATTGCGGATTTGAATGGAAACTACGAGCTACCGGTTGTTAATGGCCAGTGGTTTCTTGAGGCGCTGAATCTGCACACACGGGGTTATGTGGAGGACGATGATGGCATCGGCCTTGAAAATATTGCAGTAACCGGTTGGGATGTAGCTGGAAAGGATATTACCGCTCTCCATCCCATCAAGTCGCTTGTTACTGGCCGTCTGCTTCGAGGAGACACAATCCCTCCCCAAGCTCTCCCTGGAGTGACTACGATTGTCCACCAGGAGCTGGGTGGAGGAAGTGAGAGATGGTTTGATGCAAAAGGATCCAATACTGACGGCAGTTTCGTTCTCGGAGCTTTTGATGGGCAGTGGTTTTTCCAAATTTCACCCGATAACCTTCCAGTGGGAGCGAACCTCATCTGTCCTTCAGGTTGGCCTGTAACCATCCCTTCGTTTGGAGTCCTTGATCTCGGAGATTTAATTCTTTATCCGGCCTGCAACAGGGTTCAGCACTTTTTCTTTAATGGGGGTGAGTTCATGCGGGAAGCTGGAGAGAGTATCACTCCCCAGGACCTGCTCGGTACTGCTGAGCATTGGAATGGGCTGGGGAGAACCATGATGACAAGGCCTGATTTCCTATCCCTCATCAGGGGTAGTTAAAAGGTCACGGCGAAGGGGAAACAGAGCCATGATTTTCGAGCAGATTCGCACAGGAGGGGATCGGAACTTCGCTTACCTCGTGGGAGACGAAACCTCGAAACAGGGAGCATTGGTAGATCCTTCTTACAATCCTCAACACTGCATTGACCGAGCGAGTGAACATCATTTGGATTTGGTCTATTTGATCAACACCCACAGTCACTCCGACCACACCAATGGAAATGACGTTATCCGCAGGAAGACCCGGGCTAAGCTGGTTTGCTGGGGCCGCGGAGGTGAGGTTTGTCTGGGTGATGGAGAAGTCTTATCGATGGGCGGCCTTGGTCTTCGGTTCATCCACACCCCCGGTCACACTGACGATAGCATCTGCATCCTGGTTGAAGGACATCTCATCACTGGAGACACTCTCTTTACCGGCAAGGTCGGCGGGACGGATTATGACCAAGGGGCCCACAAGGAGTTCCAGAGTCTAAAAAAATTGATGGAGTTGCCGGGCGAAACCACGGTCTGGCCAGGTCACGATTATGGAACGTCGCCCTCCTCCACCATCGCCCATGAGAAGGAATCGAATCCCTTCATCCTTTGCTCAAATTTCGATGAGTTCGTAAATCTAAAAATGAACTGGCTGGAATACAAACGGAAGCATGGGATCCGGTAACTCCATCAAGAGACACCATGAGCACTGTCTATGATGACAGTGACGGGGCCATCATTCACCAGGGAGACCGCCATCTTCGCCCCAAAAACTCCTGTGGCAACCGTGATCCCCTCGATTCGCAGTCTCTGACAGAAGGCCTCATAGAGAGGGATGGCCTGTTCTGGGCGTGCGGCATCCACAAAACCGGGACGGCGTCCCTTGCGGCAGTCAGCATAAAGTGTGAACTGCGAAACCACCAAAGCCGCTCCTCCAATCTCAAGGAGCGAGAGATTCATCTTGCCCTCTTCATCCTCAAAGACACGCAGTTGGGTCACCTTGGAGATCATCCATTCCAGATCCTCATAGGTGTCCTCGCGGTGAATTCCAAGGAGGATGCAGAACCCCTTGGCGATTTGGCCAGTCACCTCGCCACCCACCACGACACTCGCTGAACTCACCCGCTGGATCACCACGCGCATGGATTTCTAACTTAGGGGATGATGATACGGGGGGTGTCCTGTGCGGTTGAGGCGGGACGTCCATCCGGGGTGATGATCCGCGAAGGTTCCTGACCTTCGCCTTCGGCCTTGGCTTTCTCTATCATCTCACGGACTTTGGGATCGCGAATGGCGTGAACAAAGGCCATTTTGAGCTCGTCAATGAGACGGTTGAGGACACGATCTTCCTCGCCGGTGAGGTTCCCTTGGGTCTTCTCCTTGAGGATCTCGAGGACATCGATGCTCTCCTGGGCGCTTTCAAAGCTGATATAGAGTTTTCCGGTCACAGGATGGGGCGCGGCGCCAAGAGACATGGCTCCCTGGTTGAAAAAGATCGACACCACATCCAGGAAAGAGAGACCCTCTTCCCCTTCC
>CAZORO010000066.1:3784-15672 GCA_964581845.1 uncultured bacterium | reverse complement strand
CCCGCCATTATCACCAAGAAGAACTGCGAAACCTTCCGCCGTCAGATCCAGGCCCTCGGCCTTTCCTATGACTGGGACCGTGAGATCAACACCACCGACCCCAGTTACTACAAGTGGACCCAGTGGATTTTTACCGTCCTCTTTGAGCGCGACCTAGCTTACCGCACCGAGGCTCCCGTGAACTGGTGCCCCGCCTTGGGAACTGTGCTCGCCAATGAAGAGGTCAAGGACGGGAAGTATGTCGAGACCGGGGATCCGGTCGAAAAACGGATGATGCAGCAATGGATGCTGCGCATCACCGCCTACGCTGAAAAACTCCTCTCCGGCTTGGATGAGGTCGACTGGCCAGAAAGCATTAAGGCCATGCAGCGCGAGTGGATCGGACGTTCCGAGGGGGCTGATGCGGTCTTCAAGGTAGCGGGAAGCAATCGCGAGTTCATGATCTTCACCACCCGTCCCGACACTCTCTATGGCGCCACTTATTGTGTGCTCGCACCCGAACATCCTCTGACCCTTGAGATCACGGCGTCCGGGCAACGCTTGGAGGTTGAGGCTTATATCGAGGCCGCCTCGAAACGCAGCGCACAGGACCGCATGGCCGCCGAACGCGATAAGACCGGTGTCTTCACCGGTGCTTATGCGATCAACCCAGTCAATGGACAGGAAATCCCGATCTGGACCGCCGATTATGTCCTGGCTGAGTATGGCTATGGCGCCATCATGGCCGTGCCGGCCCATGATGAACGCGATTATGCCTTCGCCACTAAGTTCGGTTTGCCAATCGTCGAGGTGGTGAGCGGCGGAGAAATATCCAAAGCGGCATACACCGGCGATGGTATCCTGGTGAATTCACCGGTCATCAATGGCCTGCCGGTTCTGGAGGCCAAGCGGAAGATCAGTGCCTGGCTTGAGGAGAAAGGTCTCGGTAAGGCTACGGTCACTTACAAGCTGCGCGACTGGCTTTTTTCACGTCAACGCTATTGGGGCGAGCCTTTCCCCCTGGTGACCCTGGAAGATGGAACCATCCGCGCCGTGCCCATGAAGGATTTGCCAGTCGTGCTGCCTCCGCTCGAGGACTACCGTCCCACCGCTGACGGTCAACCTCCCCTCGCGCGGGCAAGGGTATGGGTAGAAACCCATGATCCCGTCACGAGCGCTCCAGCGGTTCGAGAAACTAACACCATGCCACAGTGGGCGGGTTCCTGCTGGTACTATCTACGCTTTTGCGACGCCCGGAATGATCAAGAAGCTTGGTCTAAAGAGGCTGAGTCTTACTGGATGCCAGTCGATCTCTATGTGGGTGGCGCGGAACATGCCGTGCTGCATCTCCTTTATGCCCGTTTCTGGCATAAGGTTCTTTATGATGCTGGTCTGGTCTCGACCCCGGAACCTTTCTACAAGCTCTTTAACCAGGGGATGATCCTTGCTCATTCCTATCAAGACGCTCAGGGCAAGTATTACTATCCCAACCAAGCCGAGAAACGGGGAGAACAATGGGTGGTGAAAGAAAACGGGGTGCCGCTCCAGGTCCAGGTCGAGAAGATGAGCAAATCCCGTTACAACGTGGTCAACCCGGACACGGTGGTACAAGATCTCGGCGCGGATTCATTGCGTCTCTATGAGATGTTCATGGGACCTCTCGACCGCGAGAAACCATGGACCGAGGAGGGTGTTCAAGGGGTGCACCGTTTCCTACGGCGGGTCTGGGCTGTCTTCATCAATGAGGATGGCATCCTGCATCCGAAGATCATGGATAAAGGTGGCGATCCAGCAGTCACCAAAATCCTTCACAGAACCATCAAGGAGGTCACCCGCGATATCGAGGAGCTGCAGTTCAACACCGCGATCTCGCGCATGATGGAGTTTGTCAATGCCGCCACCAAGGCCGAAAGAGTGGATCGGAATGTGATGGAGCGCTTTGTGCTGGTTCTCTCCCCCTTTGCGCCGCACCTGGCCGAGGAACTCTGGGAGAGGCTAGGGCACCGGAAAACCCTGGCTTATGAACCCTGGCCCGAGTTCGATCCGGTAATGCTGGTTGAGGAGACAATCCTGGTTCCTGTTCAGGTGAATGGAAAACTCCGCGACACCGTGGAGGTCCCAGCTGGCTCGGACAAGGATCTCATTCTCGCGGCCGCGAAGGTCTCTGAAAAAGTCCAACGCCAGATTGAGGGAAAGACCATCGTCAAGGAGATCTTTGTACCCGGAAAGATGCTGAATCTTGTGGTGAAATGAAAGCGCTCTCGTGGAGTTCCCTTCTCTTGTGTTTCATGCTGGAAACGGCTTCCTTCCCAGCTCGAGGAGAGGTGTGCGAAGGGTTGGTGAATGGTGGTTTTGAGAGTGGACACTCTTCATGGATCGAAACCTCTTCCGGGTTGTCAGTGATCAACCAGTCCACCTTGTACTCAAGAACAGGGACCTGGTTCGCCTGGTTTGGCGGCCAACCGTTTGAACCTCTCACACAGAGTCTTGAACAGACCATTATAATCTCCTCGGGACGGGCGGAACTTTCCTATTACCTGAGGATTCCCGAGGCCTCCACGGACGAATTGGATTTCCTTCTAGTCTCCGTGGATGAAACCGAGGTGGCGTATTACTCGATAGAGGATTCCACCCCATTCAAGAACAGCTACCAGCGGGTCACGCATAACCTGATCGATTTCGCGGATGGCGCATCCCACATAATCCGCTTCGAGAGTTTTGTCAGCGGCGCGCCAGTGACCAGCTTCCGTGTGGATGATATTTCTTTAAACCTTTGTCCCGCGCCCAGGCGGGAAGAGTTGTTCCTCTACACAAGCCGTTGGAGAGAGATCGGGTATGGCATTCAAGAGTTATTTTGGCTTCTTGAAGAACTGAAAGGGAAATAGCCAACCACTGGAGTAGCGAATTTATTCGCCTTGGATCACTAACGTAAACAATCAAGGATCTCGTACCAAGAAGCGAATGAATTCGCCACTCCAGCTGTCCGGTGGGGCAAACCCCACCCTACTTCCCCGCTTTCTGAATCTTTCCCCAAGTATCCCGTAGGGTGACTGTCCGGTTGAATACAGGCCTCTCCGGAGTTGAGTCAATATCAACGCAAAAATACCCCAGGCGTTCAAACTGAAAGCGGCTTCCAGGCTTCGCGCGAGCGAGCGACGGTTCAACAAAACCCAACCTCGTCTCCAGTGAATTTGGATTGATGTTTTCTTTCCAGTCCTTTCCTTCCTCGACCGCATTGGGATCGGGTTGCGAACACAGGAGATCATAAAGACGGACTTCCGCCTGGATCGCGTGTTTCGCTGAAACCCAATGAAGAGTCGCTTTCACTTTACGCCCATCGGGTGAGTCTCCCCCCTTTGTCGCTGGATCGTAAGTGCATCGAATCTCGGTCACCTCACCGGTTTTCTCGTCCTTAATAACCTCTACGCACTTGATAAAATAGGCATAACGCAGACGAACCTCCCGGCCGGGCGACAAACGGTAAAACTTACTGGGTGGATTCTCCATGAAGTCCTCACGCTCTATGTACAATGTCCTTGAGAATGGAACCTTACGGGTACCCGCTGATAGATCCTCTGGGTTGTTGACTGCCTCCATTTCTTCAATTTGGCCCTCCGGGTAATTGACAATAGTCACTTTAAGGGGCCGGAGAACACTCATCACACGGGGAGCGTTCTTGTTGAGATTCTCCCGGATGCAATCCTCCAGGAATGCCATATCCACGATACTATCCGATTTGGCAACTCCGATTCTCCTGCAGAACTCGCGAATCGCTTCGGGTGGATAACCCCGTCTCCTCATCCCGGAAAGAGTCGGCATCCGTGGATCATTCCAACCACTTACATATTTCCCTTGAACCAGTTCCAACAGTTTCCGTTTACTCATCACTGTATAAGTGAGATTCAGCCGGGCGAATTCATATTGGCGCGAGGGGAATATGCCCAGCTGCTCGATATACCATTCGTAAAGGGGACGGTGGTCCTCGAATTCCAAAGTACAAATGGAGTGAGTGATCCGCTCGATGGAGTCAGATTGGCCATGGGTATAATCATAAGTTGGATAGATACACCATTTGTCACCGGTTCGGTGGTGACGGGCCTTGAGAATCCTGTACATGACTGGGTCGCGCATGTTCAGATTCGGGGAGGCCATATCGATTTTGGCTCTCAAAACTCTCGACCCATTCTCAAATTCGCCCCTCCTCATCCTTTCAAAAAGATCGAGGTTCTCCTCTACCGAACGTTCACGGTAGGGACTGTTCCTTCCAGGCTCTTTGAGCGTCCCCCGATATTCCCGGATTTCATCTGCGGAGAGGTCACAGACATAGGCCTTCCCTTTTTTGATAAGTATAAGTGCCCATTCAAAAAGCTGGTCAAAATAGTCGGAGGCATAAAAGAGACGGTCCTCCCAATCAAAACCTAGCCAGCGGACATCCTCCTGAATCGATTGGACATATTCCTCTTCCTCTTTGCTGGGGTTGGTGTCGTCAAAACGGAGGTTACATTTCCCGCCGAACTCCAAGGCAACACCGAAGTTCAGGCAGATAGACTTGGCATGTCCGATATGGAGGTACCCATTCGGTTCGGGTGGAAAGCGGGTATGGACCCTTCCATTGTTCTTCCCGTCTTCAATGTCCTGAGAAATGATGGCACGGATAAAATCTACGGGACGTGTGGAACTCTTCGCAGCGAGGTCTTCATCCGTTTTGCTGATCTGTTCCTCCTTGCCAGGACTGATTTGACCAGGTGTTGTATCACTCATGTTTTTCTTGGATTAACCTACTTCCGGTATGGGAATCCCAAATTCTCTCTAAAAACCGATGTAAAGACAATACTCTGTCTTAGCTTCCAGGAGTCACCAGATATCTCACCAGATTAGTTTTTTAGAACAAAATTCAAATCTGTTGATCCCCTGGCAGTATCATCAACCTTGGTATTCTTACATGCGAGGGTTGTTCTAGGATAAACCTCACTGAGCGTGCGATATCTTCAGCGGTGAGTGGTTCGGAAATATTAAACGCCTTTGCGGGTGGTACCTCCCAATGACTGTGAAGCTCAGTGACCACTAAACCTGGTTCGACACAGCTGATCTGGATATCTGTTCCGGCGAATTCCATGCGTAGTGCCTCTGAAAGCCCTTCAATCGCGTACTTGGTCGCGGCATACCACCCGCCATAAAGACGTACCTTAGTTCCAACAACACTGGATGTATTGATCAGGTGTCCATGTCCGGTAGACAGAAAATGCCGTAGCGCCACATAGGCCATCCGGAAGGCCGCTTCAACATTCACCCGAACCATTCTACAGACACGATCAATGTCCACCTTATCAATCGCCGCGGTCTCAAGAAGACCAGCAGTGTTGAGAACAACGTAAGCCATATGAGCAGTATTGATAAGGTCTTCAGGAAGTTCTGGATCCGTGATATCGCCTGGAACAATAACAGTATTATTTAGCTTCTCCTTTAGAGCTTGGAGACGTTCTTCACGGCATGCGGTCAGCACAAGATTCATTCCAGCTTCATGCAGATTTTCTGCGGTTGCTCTTCCAATACCGCTACTTGCGCCGGTGATGATTGCTACCTTGCCTCGGAGGTCCATTTTCTTTCACCTGTTTTCTAAGAATTTAGTGATTATATGAAAAAGGGCGGGCCACATTTTTCAGTAACCCGCCCCATGATAATTTCTTCGCTTGTGGTTTCTTAGAAGTGGAAACGTGCGGTTACAGTATTGTTGATATCTCCATCGTTAACGAAACGGTATTCCATGGCGTAGTCTAGGCTAAGGTTGCAGTTATAGGCCCAACCAATACCCCAGGAAAACGCATGGTAGTCGTAATCGAAGTCGGAGTGATCACGAAAAAACATACCATATTGAGAGGCCTCGTAATCATTTGTCTGATAACGGTAGCCAAGACGTGGAAATAAGCAGTTACGATAGTTCTGCTCCAATCCAACATGGAATCCCCAACCCTTAATTTCCTCATCAAAGGTCTGAATCTCATCCTGGTTTGGTGCATAAACAATTCCATTACCATCACGATCCTGATAATCCACAGAAGCCGCAAGCAGGGTACAGGGAAGAACCTGCCACGAATAACCAAACTCTACACCCCATGCATCTAAATCATTTTCATCACTTCCAAGATGGTCGATAGAGGTATCAGGATTCCCATGCGCGAAATAGGTCATAGCACCGAAAGTAACACCTTGGCAGGGACGGAGTTGGAGTCCAAAGTTATGACGGAATCCATCCTCAAGTTCATAATCACTCCAATGATCCTCGACATCATCATTGAAGTAGTTGAGGCTATAACCAATAGAAAGGCAATCATTGACCTTGTAACCATATCCGGCGTTAAGGATAAACCGTTCGGCATCGGTTCCTTCTATGTCGCTGAAATTCGTGTCATCCACCCAGAGGCCAAAGCCGAAAACTCCTTGGCTATAACAGGGAAGAACAAGCTGAAGACCTCCCATATTCTTCCTGGCTTTTGAATCACGGTAGATTGGATCACCTGCAGACTTTCCAACTAAGTCATGAACAATAGATTCATAAGAGAAATCCTCTCCACTATATTCATCATGGCTGTACGTAATGCCCACCTCTGGTCCAAGAACAAAACCAAGTCCTGCCGGATTACCAAAAATACTTGAAATGTCATTGGAAGTAACCCAACTAGCACCGCCCATGCCAACTACCCTTGCTGTCATTGGAAGATCGTAATACCGGTCCAGACGACTCTCGACTATCCAATCCTCGATATCATCTGCTGAGACAACAGGAATCCAAGAAAGAATCAGGATAGCAGCAAGAACGCAAAATAAGCAAAACCGTCTCAAACCAAAGATCGTGCTCATGGCACTCCTCCTCATCCCCTATTCAAAAGGTTGTGACAAGTATCGTCTGAACAAACTCCAGGCTTTACGATTTTCATGACTTTCCCTTATTGGCCATCGGGAAACTCTTCTCCCCCCGGAGTGAGTTCCAGCTCATAAGACAGTATAGAATGAGGAAGGAAAAGACTACAAGCCCCTTTTTTCTGATTAGAAGAAACTTTTATTCATTAACACAAATCTAAAAAGAAAAGAATTTAGATAGTAACAAAATAATCTGTGAGAAAAATCTGAATAAACATCCTATATCCTGTGATCTACTCCGGATTGTTTAATAGAAAACTCACACATTATTTCATATAGAAAAGATAGAGTATGGAAAATGTGAACAGATCAGGCTTACTAAACACAATGAGATCACAAACTTAAGCGTAATAAAATCAATAAGTTATGGTACTTAATCAGGCCATAAACAGAAATGAGATGAAGTAAGAGTAAACTATATAAAAATAATTCTTAAAGAAAGACTACTTCTCGGTTTTCCCCTATAGGTGTAAAGACAATATACTATACGCCGAATAATCTCTGCCGCGCATAAAATGCAGCCCCTAATGCGCCTGAATCATCGCCAAGAGAGGCCACTTCGACTCTTGAAGTAGTACGATTTGATTCAAGAGCAATCTCAAAGGCTACTTGGGAGGCGATAGGTACTATTGCCTCTGGGATCGCTGAGATAACACCACCTCCTAAAACGACAACGTCTGGAGCAAGAAGGTTAATCAAAGAACCGGCAGTTATACCGACAAACTCAGCGGCGCGATGAAAAGCCTTTCGAGTAACTGCATCACCTGAACGGTAGGCCTCAGCCAGAAGAGAACTTCCGATCTTTTTTCCACTTTTTAAGTGAGGTTCAAGAGATGACTTCTTACCTTTTTTTATATCACTTCTAATTCGATTGATGATAGAGATACGGCTGGTAAGAGCTTCAACTGAGCCTTTTAGTCCAAAAGGTCCAACAGGACCTCCATGTTGTATAATGACATGACCAATCTCTCCAGCAGTACCACTACTTCCATGGTATATCTTCCTATCGAGAACTATTCCTCCTCCTACACCAGTTCCGAGGAATATCCCAATCACATTTGAGGCACCTTTACCTGCCCCAAGCATGGCCTCTCCAAAAGTTCCAAGGTTCACATCGTTGTCAATGAAAACTGGACAATTTAGGGACTTTTGGGTCTCTTGAGCCAAAGGAAAATGGTTCCATGCGGGAAGGTTGGTTGCTTGAAGAATGACTCCATTTACTGGATCAAGAGGGCCAGGAAAGCCTATACCCGCGGTAGTAATGCTTTTCAGTTCAAGGCCCGTTTGTGAAAGAGCATCGCCTACCGATGCAAGAATGCGTTCAAGGAGGCTGGATGGACTACCGTCGCCTGATTTTTTCTTTGCCCTTGCTAGAATATTGTACTTCTCATCGACGAGAATTGTATAAATCTTCGTGCCGCCGATATCGATACCCAGAGCGTAGTTTGAGGTCTTATCTGTCATAGAGTTTTCTCTTTTCTTTCAAAGCCCGTAATAGAATAACAGAGATAAGATGGGGTGCGAAAGATCTTTTTGAGTATCAGGGAATTCATTGGTCAACACGGCAATGCTTACCGGGTGAATAGAGAAAATTTTGAGTGTGTGTTTGTTAACGTAACATACTCATATACAACAGCTTACATGATAAAATCTTTTACTGTTTTCCACCTGGTGTGAAAAGTGCTTAAATGAGATGTGAGAGAAAAAACCGATGATGAATCCACTCTTTGATAAAAATAGAACCAACCTTGTCCTCCAAGCGGCATTGAATGGCTACACAGTACGTCATCGGGCGATTGTTAATAACATAGCTAATATAGACACCCCAGGTTATCAGAGAATTGAGGTGAGCTTTGAGGATAGTCTCAGAAAAGCAATAGGGCATTTGAGATCCGATTCAAACAAAGTGTACGGAAAGGAGGGGGAGAAACGGTTCTCGGGAATCATGAATATCTCTCCCAAAGTGTCGATCGACACTAGACAACCTCTTCGTGCTGACGGGAGCAACGTCAGTATTGACCGCGAAATGGCCGAGCTTTCAAAAAACTCAATTAAGATCAATGCACTTACAGAGATCTTAATTCGCAACTATCAGAAACTGAAAACTGCCATTAAAGGCAACTGAGGAATAAGGGGTTAGAAGATGAGTTTTGATATTAGCGCCTCTGGATTGGAAGCACAAAGAATCCGGATGAATGTGATTGCGAACAACATTGCAAATGCACAGACCACAAGAACTGAGGATGGTGGTCCTTATCGGCGTAGAGCAGCCGTTTTTGAAGCTGTCGGAGGAACTAAGTCTAGGTTTTCCAAGTTGTTAGAGGGATCCGATATGAACAAGGTTCTCGGAGGCGGAGTACGAGTCAGCGAGATCGTGGAAGCCACGGATGCGGAGGCCTTCATGGATGTATATGACCCTTCACATCCTGATGCTGACTCAAAAGGAATCGTCCATAAACCGAACATTCGAGTAGTGGATGAGATGGTGAACTTGATCGATGCCTCCCGTGCTTACGAGGCCAATGTTACCGCGCTGAATACCACTAAGCAGATGAACTCGAAGACACTGGAGATAGGAAGAGCTTAAAAGAAAGTTTCTTGAGGATAAACTTTCCCCCTTGGAATTAGGAGGAGATTTGGAGTAGGATAGATCCATGGTTAATCCGGTCTCAATAAATCCAGTAGCGTCAAGAGGTACGGATAACCTGCTGACAAAGGGGTTAGGGGCCCCCGAGTCAACGGGGACGGCATCTTTTCGAGACCTGCTCGAGAAGTCACTGGGGGAAGTAAATGATCTACAATCAGTAGCGGAGGAGAAGATAAACAAGTTCGCGACAGGGGAAGTCTCGGACGTGCGGGAGGTAATGGTGGCGGTAGAGGAAGCCAACCTCGCGTTTCAGTTTACACTTCAGATTCGCAACAAGATTGTGGAAGCCTACCAGGAGATTTCAAGACTCCAGGTTTGAGATTAAGGTTGCCGCTCCTTAACCCAGATGAATGGGTGAGAGTGTCTATGGAGAGGGGAATCCATGGACATGGGGGAGAGTGAAACCTTTTGTTTATCATCTCCGCCCTGTTGGAGAGTGAGCAACTTCGACAGGTAAAGTAGTACACGCAGAACCACCTCCCTCAATACCCCCATTCGTTCTCAGGAAAAGAGACGATAGCGTCTCTGAAAGTTTCTTTTGGGGGAAAGTTGTCATGGGATTCTTTCAAAGTCTTGGTTTCCGGGTGGGAGTGGTTGCCTTGGCCATAGGGGTTCTTTCCAGCGCATCACTTGCTTGGGGAAAAAAGAAGAAAGTAGAAAAGGAAGAGGCTGAGGAAAAAATCCTCATTGTTGGTGTTCCTGGCGAATTTCAAGCTCCCATGGTTGAGTATTTAGTGAATTCCAACATCGACTATCGTTTCGATTCGAAAACGCGAACGTTCTACGTAAAGACTGATCCGATTCCGGTTCTCCAGAAGGCGCGCCAGTATGAGGTCCTGGATCTCATAGCACAAAGGGGGATCTGGGAACGTCAGATTGAGAGAGAATTCCGGAACCAATGGCCTGAAGTAGAAGACCCTCGCATTTGTGTCTCGTTGCCATCCTATCTCCCGAAGAAGGAGAAAGATGACTCTGAACCCATTGCTATTGTACTCGCCCAAGGCCTTTCCAGAGATGACGTAAAAAAAGTCAAAGACCTCATTGTTTCACGGGTTCCCAATCTCCCCCTCAAGAATATCGTGGTGGTAGGAACAAACTGGAGGCCAGGTCCATCGTATGAACAAGGAGCTAAGCGGATTGCCAGTGTTCGTTGAATTGAATAAAGGAGAGCAGCTGGGAATCCAATTAGGATGACCGACTGCGGTATGGGGATGCTGGAGCTTTGTTGGAGAGAGACTGAAGAATGAACCCTCTCCAAGTCTGAGTTCAGGGGAACAACATGAGAAACCCTTTTCAGAAGAGTGGCTTGAAAAATGTGGGTTGGCACCGGAGTGCCTCTTTCTATCTGAAAGGTTTCGTCTATCTTGGTCTGATTCTTAGCGTTCAATTCACGATCGCGGGATTAGTTTATCTTAACACCAGAGAACAGGTACTCTTTTCAGGATTGAACTCGGATGATGTGGCAGAGGTTTCTGAATTTTTGAAAGATCGAGGGGTCACATACCGGATTGTTGACTCAGGTTCCTCGGTTCTGATCCGGGGAGATGTAGTAAGACTTCAAGAGGAATTTAAGTCTTCCGAATGGCGGAAGACACAGTATCGAGATAAGGTTACGGGAAGTAAGAATGAGCTACCCATTATTGCGGCGAATCACGATCCCCGGCGGTTGGATGCAATCCGTAAAGAGCTCGAAAAGCTTCTGAGTAAAGGTTCAGAGAAGATCTCTTGGGCTCGAGTGGGCTTTCCCTATGAGGAGAAAGCCGCGCTGGAGGAAGGTGAAGGGAAAAAGGGTGCCGCGGTTTTTGTGGGAACTGGTGGACACTCCCTTCCACCAGTGGATGTTGAACGAATTCAATGGGTTGTCGCGAATTCGTTCGCGGGATTAAAGCCTTCAGATGTAACTGTTCTGGATGAGGTGGGACATGAGCTCACACACGAACTCCAGGATTGAGATTTTTTTAAGGCGATGATTAACTGCCAGTTTAAAAAGTTTTTAGCTGTGGCTTCCCACCTTCGTTTTTCTTGAGCTGAATGGCCTTATCGCGTTAACCATTAATTGGGATGGACTACAATGCCAGACTGGTTGATACGGCTACAGGGAGACATAGCGCGTTTTTGGACACAGCTATCGGTCTCCCAGAAATGGTTAGTAGGAGGTGCAGCTGGAGGCCTTATCACAATGCTTCTAGCGGCATCTGTGGCTGTCTATTTCGTGCCCAGAGGGGAGCTCTTGTATGGAGGCCTGGATGACGCGGACATTGGAGAGATCACCCGCTTCCTCGATGAAAAAGGCGAAAAGTACAAGATTCGTGATGGAGGTGTGTATGTTTCCGGTGATCAATAC
>CAZORO010000066.1:0-3774 GCA_964581845.1 uncultured bacterium | reverse complement strand
CTTCGTGCTGAGTTTAGTGTCGCCAGCCGCCAGAAAACTCTTGGGGGGTTTGGAGTTCTTAAAGAATACAGCTGGAGCCGGACCGGGGCAGAGTTCAAAGAACTGCGTTTACGTGCCCTTCAGGAAGAACTTGAGAACACGATCGAAAAGGGATCTGAGGTCATTGACTGGGCACGAGTACAACTAACAGAACGAGATACGCGCCTTTTTCCCAGTGATGAGACCAAACCAACAGCCGGGGTAAAAGTCAACACACGTGGACGTTCCCTTGAAACAGAGAGTGTACAAGGTATCCAGTGGATGGTAGCCCATGCCCTGCCGGGGCTGAAACCCGCTGATGTGGTCGTCACTGATGAGAACAACCGTGTTCTGGCAGGATTTGCCGAGAAATCAGAGAGCGAACGGGTCACCAGTGAACAACGAAATGCGGAAAAAGTCCTCACGGACCGTAGGATCAAGGCATGTGCGGCCATATTGGATCCTGTCGTCGGTGGGAGTGCCAACTACACCATCGCTGCTGAGGTAAAGGTTAATTACGACAAGAAGTCGATTAAAGAGAAATTTACTGACGCGGAAAATCCCTTCGAAAGACGTCGGCGGACAGAAGAGATTTCAGACAAAAACATTCAAGCAGGGGGAATCCCTGGGACTCCAACAAATAATCCTGATGACAGCCTTGGCCAGGGGAGAGGTGGGTCTTCAGGGAATAATTCTGAAATGTCTCAAGAAACCTCGGAAATTGATAATGAACCGAGGATGGTTATCGAGACAAACACAGAAGTGGCGCCAGGAGAGATTGATGCCCAATGGGTTTCAATCGCGGTCAATTATGTTCCCAATAAAGGGGAAGATGGCGGAGTCAACTATGTACCCCGGACCACCGAGCAAATGGCCGAGCTTGAGAAGTCACTCAAGACTGCCGCAGCCCATATCGAGGGAAGCACACGCTATCACTTCATCCTGACTCAGGCCCCTTTCGACCGGTCCGCGGTGGTGTTAGCGGAGAGCGAGGCACGCTGGTCGGCAATCCGGGAGAATGCGGAAAGCCTCGCGTTCCTTTTCGCCGCGATTCTGTCGATCATTGTCTTCTTCTTCTTCCTGAAGAAGATCTTCACTGTGACGGCGGCCGAAGAAGAAGCTGCAATGGCCGAGGAAGCCATGGTAACAGGACCACGTCCCCCGGAGATGGGGTTGCGTGATTTCGGGTTACGTGCCATTGGAGAAGTAGAAAGCCTCCCGCCGGAGGAACAGAAGAGTAGAATGATACGCGAGGAAATCGAAACTTATGCCAAGGGTAATCCCGAGGAGTTCGTTGGGATTCTCAGGAATTGGCTCACGGAGTGAGTGGCGATGGTCCGGCGAAGCAAGGGTGAAGGTGGTAGTGATCTGAATGGACGCAGGAAAGCAGCCATCCTCCTGGTGGCTTTAGGTCCCGAGATTGCCGCGGAGATCTACCGGAGTTTGAGTGATGCCGAGATTGAACAGATCACAGTGGAGATCGCGGCTTTGGGAAATCTCAACACCGAAACGATCAACATCGTACTTGAGGAATTCTACCACACCGCCATGGCCCAACAGTACTTGGGGACAGGGGGAATTCAAAAGGCCCGGGATATTCTCGAAAAGGCTCTCGGACCGCGCAAAGCCTTGGAGATCATCGCAAGGTTGCAAGGGGTTCTTCAAGTAACCCCCTTTGATTTCGTCAAACGAGTAGAACCTGAACACCTGCTTAATTTCATCTCTGGCGAACACCCACAAACCATCGCCCTTATCCTCTCGCACTTGGCGCCTGAACAAGCCGCACCAATCATCAGCGCACTCCCACCTGAACAACAGGCTGAAGTCGCCATGCGAATCGCCACCATGGATCAGACCGCCCCGGAAATCACCCGGGAAGTTGAGCGAGTCCTAGAACGAAAGATCGCAACAGTTCTTTCGCAGGAGTTCACCACGGTGGGTGGTGTGGAGGCTCTCGCTGAATTGCTCAACCGTGTGGACCGCACCACGGAACGTTCCATCATGGAGACCCTCGAGGCCGAGAATGCCGAGCTTGCCGATGCCATCAAGAAACGGATGTTCGTTTTTGAGGATGTCATCCTCCTCGATGACCGTTCGATCCAGCAGGTTCTCAAGGAGGTGGATCAACGCGAACTGGCGATCGTGCTCAAAGGCTCCTCGGATGAGGTCAAGAATAAAATTTTCGGGAACATGTCCCAACGCGCGGCGGAGATTGTCAAGGAAGACATGGAGTTCATGGGACCTGTACGAGTACGTCAAGTTGAAGAAGCCCAACAGCGCTTTGTGGCTGTTATTCGACGTCTCGAGGAGGCTGGTGATATCACCATCACACGCTCCGAGGACGACTTGGTAGCCTAAATTTATGCGTAAAACTGGCTCAGTACAGCGCGTGATGAAGGCGGAACTGACAACGGAACCTGTCCACCTGACCTATCCTGAACAAGTCATTGCTCAAGCAAGGGATCAATCCGAAGAAATCATCGAGGAAGCCCAGAAAGCGAGTGAACGGATACGCCGGTCAGCATTACAAGGAGCAGAAAGAGAACGTTTGGCGGCTAGAAAAGAGGCAGCAGAACTCATCGAAGCCGCAAAAAGAGAACGCGAGAAGCTATTCCAGGAGACATGTGAAGCTGCCAGGACTGAAGCCGAAACAAAAGTTATGGAGGAATTTCGGCCAAGACTAGAGGCAAACATCGCAAGTTTTGAGGAAATCGTTTGGTCAACTGAAGAATCCTTGAAGGATTGTTTAGAGCGGCACAAGGGGGAGCTGGTGGAGTTGGCGGTTCGAATTGCTGAGAGGGTGATTCTTAGGCAGACAGCTGAAGACCGGGACTTAGTGTACCGGACAGCCTGTGCCGCTCTAGAAAAAGCCCGTGAAAGACAAAATGTGATTCTTTATGCGAATCCAGATGACCTTGCGGTTTTGGAAGAATATCAAGCGGATCTGATATCTAGGTTTGATGATTTGAAATCGGTGAGGATAGAAATTGATCGGCGGGTGGATAAGGGTGGTGTGCGTGTCGAAACCAGTTCAGGGATGATTGATGCGCGAATACGAACACAAGTTGACGAGATCATAAAGGGGATCCTTCAGAATGCTCAGAGTGAGGATGCCTAAGCGCTCTAAAATAGAAATAGATAGGTTTGGTATGTGACAGTGGGAAGGGTCACTGTTCCGGAAATTGAGTGGGAGTTATACAACCGGATACTGGATGAGACCGAGGCAATCCGTCAAACCGGACGGGTCGAGGAGGTCATCGGGCTGGTTATCGAAGCGCAAGGACCCGCTGGTAGTATTGGTGATGTATGTGAAGTCATTTCACCCAGGCTGGCCAGCCCAGTACGAATGGAAATTGTAGGATTCCGAAAAAGCAAAACCCTCCTCATGCCACTGGGAGTCTTGGCCGGTGTAGCGCCAGGAGATGAAGTTGTTTCTCTAGGAGCGGAGGCCTTGGTTCCTGTGGGAGAAGCACTTCTGGGAAGGGTTTTGGATGGGCTGGGAGAACCGATGGATGATCTTGGCCCAGTGGGACATGTGAAAAGGGTGCCATTGCACCGGGAGCCCACTGCCGCGATGCAAAGACGCCGGGTTGAGGAGATCTTACCAACGGGAGTCCGGGCGATCGATTCATTGATCACACTTGGAGAGGGGCAAAGAATTGGGATTTTTGCGGGAAGCGGTGTGGGAAAGAGTACCCTCCTTGGCATGATTGCTAAGTACTCCAGCGCGGAAGTGATTGTGGTGGCTCTAGTTGG
>CAZORO010000065.1:0-15850 GCA_964581845.1 uncultured bacterium | reverse complement strand
TGTAACCGGTAGGAGGGATCCACAGCGTATATTGTGACCCCCGGCGGCTTGATCCGGGATTCAAAGACAGGCCGGAAGAGATCGGGCCATTCATCAAACTTGGCGAGTCCCTTGCCACCTCCCATGGCATACAGAGAGCGTTCGATGGGACCCAGTACCACATAACGGATCAGCTCTTTCTTGAGCAGGTCGCGTACTTTCTCGCGGTTGGTGGAGGTATAAAGGAGACGGCAGTCCTCCATACGTGGTTCCGGGCTGTTGCCTCTTTCACGGCTATGATGGACCCAACCGATCAGCGTGGGCAAACCAGTATGGGTCGAGAATCTGGATCTCTCATCCCGATAGGACTCTCCGGCGGCCTCGGCCATGACCGGGACACCATTGACATTCGCGCGCAACCAATCAATTCCAGCGGCCACATCTGGTTCCTTGACCCTTAGGAAGTTGAGTCCATCCACGGTTTTGACACCCTCCATCTGGCGGGTTCTGCCCTCGACTCCATCGGCATGTGAGAAGATGTAAGGTGCCGCCATGGGGAACAGAGCGGCGGTCACAAGCGCCACCACAATGAGAGGATAGCCCAAGATATAGCGGCATGTCCCGCCGGCGATCCGGAAGGGAAAAGCCTCCAGCGCGGCACGCGGCTTCCACCAATTAGCCAACAACCAGCCGCAACCGATGGAGAAGCACAGCCATGCTTGTAAATGAAACTTGAAAATGGTGTTCCAACGGTGAGTCGGAGGCGACCAACCCTCGATGATGTAGACCACTTCACAACCCGCCACAATGGCCAGACCCAATGCTAAAACCAAACCCCCCAGACGTTCACGGAAGGATGTCCCGCGCCGGATCAGGAAGGGAATGAGCAGAAGCAGAAGCAAAAACATAAAGGCGCCTGTGACATAGGCGATATCCCCATCGAGATATTTCCAGTAAAGAATCTCACTCGACTTGGAGGGCGGTGTCTGGACCGAGGCTGGATCGAAGGTCAAACGAGCTCGGCTCCGCATGTATAAGAACCCAGACAGTGAAACCACTCCTGAAAGAACCACCCAGGCCACAGCCTTGAGTCCGGCCCAGCGTGTCGAGACGGTCCAGCGCCAATAAAGCATGATCATTCCTGTGAGAATGAGGATCATGAAAACTCCAAAGATCTGGACCAGTTCATCGGGGGTAGTCCATCCGGAACCGGCCAGGTGCATCCACCCGATTCCCTTGACCCGTTCAGGTGTGGTGAAGGATTGATGGAAGGGATAGAAGAACACGCGGCTGAGCAAGACCGCCAGGCCGACGGGAAGGAGCACCTCCGCAAAGAAACCCATTTTCCACCAGGCCCATTTGTTCAGGCAGTGCCCCCAGAGTCTCATCCTTACCACCGCGCGCCCAAGTCCCCAACTGGTGGCAGCCGCGAAGCTGCGCCGTTCCGAGAAATAGAGAATAACCACCCCGGCGGCGAAAAAACCCACAAGGCCGGGATAATCCCAGGTGTTAGTGATGGAAACCACACCCAGTAGCAGACCGATCATGATGACATGCAGTGCTGTGTTGAGCGGACCGCCGGTTTCGCAACGCGCCGCATGGAAATCCCCCACGCTCTTCAGCTTCCATTGCTCGCAACGGCGGATGCAATAGGCCAGAATGAGGGAAAGGGTCAGCATTCCAATCGGCATGACCAGCAGGTGTGCATGAAGATCGGCGAAAGTCGCGCTCCAGGCGGGAAACTCACAAGCTACCGAGCTCTTGATAATCCGGCTCAGCTTCCAGAAATAGGCATCGAATCCGAGCAGGCTGTTGATATGTTCATTCCGTGCTTGCTGGAGATAGTCCGCATCCCAAGTTGCCATGAAGGCAGTCCACACCTTGCCGAGAACCGCCGGGAACAAACTGAGTGCCGCTTTCAACTGCTCCCAGGCATCCGCGAAGTAACCGGAAAGGCCATCATGGGGAACATAGCCTTCACGGTAATCCTTCGGATCCATGGGACCTCCCTCCCTGTGCAGATTGACCGCGATCTGGATGAACGACTTTACACTTCCCGCCATGGTGGCGAGAAAAGCGGCGATCAATGCCGGCAGAGAACGTCCCACCAGGTTGAAAACAATCCCAAACACCAACACAAAGGTGAGCGCGGGCCAGGTACCAGCCGCGAGGTTATAGGCATACTCAGGAGGCACCCCCACCCAACGGCCATAAAGCCCCACCATCAGGTGGCCATAATAGTAATAGTTGGCGGGTCTTCCCGCGAACCAGGGATCCGCCGCCGGGAAGGTATTGTTCTTGTAAGCGGCATTCACAAAGGAGGCATCCATAGCCTTCTCGCCCCAGTGGATATCTGGGTTGGAGATGCGGATGCCCATGAAGAAAGAGAAAGCCAGAAAGAAGAGAATCTCGGAGGCGATGACCAGTTTCCAGTGATCCTTCAGGAAAGCTGACATCAGACCGCTAATTCGCCTGAAGCAAATCGCGGACACCACCAGCCAGAAGACCAGAACCAGTGTGGTCGCCCAGGGAGCGTTCTTCCACCAGCCCACACTCGCCCCCAGCCAGGTTCCATAAGTGATGAGCACCAGGCTCAACATCTTCGAGGCGAAAATGCCCCGGTCCCCGCAACTGCGGAACAGACAGAAGGCCATCGGCCAGAAAAGCCACCCCATCACCACCAGCACCCCCAACCATGCCAGCATGGCGTGATTGGCAGGAGGAGCAAGGAGCGAACGGGTCTCATTGGAGGTGAGGATCTGTTCCTTGGTCAGGTCGTTGATCCAGCCGGGTGGGTCCATGATGCGAGCCAGAATTTCATCGGCGCTCAGGTTTTCCATCTTCTGGAAAATGTGGACAGTTGGGTGGTCATAAAGCGAAAGAGACTCATCGGCGAGCTCATAATGGATTGGAATTCCCAACACACTAACAGGCCGTGAGAAGGTCCTCACTAGACGCAGTCCGAGGTTTCCGGCGAAAAGGGACTTCACTATTCGGACCCGGTTAGGGGATGTTTCAGGGGATTGGAGGAAGGCGCCGTAGTTGCGTTTTGAGGAGAAGCAATAATAATCAGTCCATGCCATCGCTTTGGTGACTTCGCGGATGTTCCCGATGTCATCGCTGTGGACCGGATTGGTGTGCCGTGGCTGATAACGGCTAGCGATGCGTCCATCCCAGGGGACACCATCATCCCATTGTTCAGTGATGATCTTCTTGCCCGCCGGAACATTCTTATCAAACCAATTGGAACAGACAGTCCAGGTATGGTCTTCCTGGTAGATCTTGACAAAAGCAAAGGAATAGAGAGCTGACCAGACCACGGCGGCGAGGGCCAATACACCCACCGCATAATGCCATCTCCAGGTAGTTTCCGGCTGTCTCCTCCACCGTACCCGCAGG
Organism: uncultured bacterium; assembly: GCA_964581845.1. GTDB lineage: Bacteria > Hinthialibacterota > Hinthialibacteria > OLB16 > OLB16 > OLB16. Next base: position 12,472 of record CAZORO010000065.1, on the reverse strand, counting down.
AAGGCATAGGCCGCGATAGCCAATGCCGCGCCCCACAGGCAGAAAAAGGGAACCTGCGGGATCAAGTAACGCGGGAACTTGGTATGGAAAAGCATGGTGGTGGCGAAGTTGGGCAGCATCCATAGCCACACCACCCATTCCTTCCAAGTGGGCCTATAGATCGGCATCCCGAAACCATAAAGAAGCCCGAAAAGGCACAGCAATCCGAGAGGAATTCCCATTCCATAGAACAACAAATTCTTCCACTGATAGACAAAGGGTGTGGTGTGGTTGTATTGACGAGTCCAGACAACTCCACCACCGCTCACCGCCATGTTCCGTTGCTCATTGACATCCCTCCAGTGGCGTGAGCCACCGACTGTCAGACGGTTATCGAAGGGACGGTTTGTGTCGGGAAGGAACAAGGGGCCAAAATGGAAACCGAGTGGAGCGGTGTAAGGATTGAGCCGTTCTCCGATGCCGGCCAAACGCCTCAATACTTTATTCTCTGGTTCTCCCAGGCGTTGATTAAAGTCCAAGTGAACAAAGGAAAGTACTGGTTTCCTGGGGCCCTCTGGATAATTGAGGAATGCGAAAGGCTGGCCCACGAAAGCAGCACCCCATGTCAGGCCAAAGGAGACACAAGCCAGGATAAGGAGGTGGAGTGCAAATCCCACGGTACGTGGCCGCCACCAAGCCACTTTGGGCCGGTGTGCCCAGAAGACCATCATGATCGCCCCCGCCCAGGGGATGAAGAGTAGGATCGCTCCGAACTTGGTGGCCATGCCCAACCCGGCGAAGATGGCTGCCATGCAGGCCGCTCTCCAACGCCCCCACCAAGTGGTGGCATCCATAAGTACGAGGAGGGAGTACACCGAAGCGGTGGTGAAAAAGGCCAATATGACATCGAATGTATAGTAGTGGCTCAATTGGATATGCAGGACGGTGAAGGTCAACAGGATGGCTGAAAGCAGCCCCACCTTGCGGTTCCAGATCCGTGCCCCGATGCAGTAGATGTAGAGAATCGTAAGCGTTCCCGCGAGACCTGAGAGCGGGCGTCCTATGAACGCCCAGGAACCATACTGCCAGTTATAGGCGCGGGAGGGCTGGCCAGAAGCTGGAAGGAAAAAGGCTTTGGAGAGGAAGAAAAGAACCGTGTAGATGGCGATGAGTCCTATGGTCTCGATCACAAATTGACGCCGAGTGGGAAAGGATTCCCGCTTCAACCATCCCCTTATTAACAAGAATGCCCAGCGGAAGAGAAAGAGGAGGGCCAGGCCTTTAAACAGAAGCCACTGAATCTCATTGGCTTGATAGGTGTTCCCCAGCCAGGAGATGAGGATCAAGACATAGTAAGGGAAGGATCCATAGTTGAAGGAGTCGATGTTGAGTCCGCTATCTCTATACAAGAACCGCCGTTTGGCGGCACGGAGCTGGTAATCAATAAATGGCTCCCCCGGTTCGCGGGAAACAGCATCCCAACGCAGACCTCCAGCTTTGCTGTAGACGCTGCGCTCATCGGGGTGCATGTAACCGGCCTGTTCATCGTGCTTTTTGTCAGGCAGGCGGTCATATCCCCAGTCATAGCCTGAGATGCGCAGATAACCTCCAACAAGTAGGCACAGCAACAGACCAGTCAGGCAGACATTTCGATTCGTTTTCATGGGAGTATTTGAGGGTACAGTGTAAACGGAAACCGCCCTTGTGGGGGAGAGGTGTGTGCTAAACAGTTCCGTGATCCTTCATCCGGTCCCCTAAACCGTCTATCCTACCCGGTTGGGTGATTCGAAAGCCGCCTCTTCGCGGAGTTGCTAAGCTACACGCCACCGGGCGATTTCAGGTTCCGAGGTTAAGTGATGGACATTCTTAATAAACTGGCTCCTTTGGAGCTCCGGTATGATGAATTGGAGCGGCAACTGGGAAGTCCTGAGGTTCTCTCCAATCCGAAGAGAATCCAGGAAGTCGGGAAAGCACTGGCAGAACTGAAGGAGATTGTCACGGTAGGACGGAATCTCCGGAGCGTGACAAACCAACTCCAGGAGGCCCGCGAACTAGCGGATTCCGATGACAGCGGCCTGCGGGAGCTAGCCGAACAGGAAATCCCCATCCTCACCGAAAGAGAAGAGACCTTACGTGACAGTCTCCGTCTCCTGCTGATTCCTAAGGATCCGGATGATGACAAGAACACGATTGTCGAGATCCGTAGCGGGACAGGCGGGGATGAGGCCGCGATTTTCGCGGGCGATCTCTTCCGGATGTACACCCGTTATGCCGAGCAACGTGGCTGGAAGGTTGAAATTGTCGATGAACACCCCAGCGAGGCGGGGGGGTTCAAGGAAATCATCTTTGAGATCGAGGGGGATGGGGTCTACAGCCGGATGAAGTTCGAAGGTGGGGTTCACCGTGTCCAGCGTATCCCGGAGACCGAAAGCCAGGGAAGAATTCACACCTCGGCCGCTACCGTGGCGGTTCTGCCCGAGGCCGAGGAGGTCGAGGTTGAGATTGCTCCGAGTGACATCCGTATCGACCGTTTCTGTTCGAGTGGGCCGGGCGGGCAGAGTGTGAACACCACTTACAGCGCGGTGCGTGTAACTCACATCCCCTCCGGACTGGTGGTTAGCTGCCAGGATGAAAAATCTCAGATCAAGAATCTGGAGAAAGCGATGAAGGTCCTGCGTGCGCGTCTGCTAGAAAAGAAACGCGCTGAGGAGGACAACAAGCGCGGTGACAAACGGCGTGCCATGGTCGGGTCGGGAGACCGGAGCGAACGGATCAGGACTTACAACTATCCTCAATCCCGTATCACTGATCACCGCATCAACTTCACCACCTATGCGATGAGGGCGGTTCTCGATGGAGCTCTCGATACACTGATCAATCCCCTGATCACCGAGGACCGACTCGCACGGATGCGTTCGATGTAACTTGGAGGGCCACAGTCCCTTGTGGCCCATCCCTTGGGTCCGTCTAGTTCGAATGCGGACCATGTGACCGGCCAAGGCCACAATGGAATGTGGCCCTCCAGGGACCGACTCGCGCGGATGCCCTCGCTTCTATATGGGGCCGGCGTGCCCTGATATGCTTCTCTTCACATGGCGCGGAAGACCCAACGCAAACTCTCCGAGACAGACCTTTATCCCCCCATCCGGGACTTCCTGGTCCGCAATGGGTACAGGGTTCATGGTGAGGTGCATGACTGTGATGTAACCGCGGTGAAGGGGGAGGAGCTCATCGTGATTGAGATGAAGCTCCGTCTGAACATCGAGCTGCTTGCCCAGGCGGTTGAACGCCAGCGGATCACCGAATCGGTGTATGTGGCGGTTCCACGCACCGAGATGAGCCGCTGGCAAAGCCGCTGGCCGCGCATCAAGCGTGTGCTCAGACGGCTCGAAATGGGCTTGATCCTGGTATCACCGGGGCCCAGGTCTCCCTCCATTGAGATCCTCTTCCACCCGCTTCCCTCGCAACGCCGTAAGACCAAGAGGTTGGGGCGAGCTATCCTCCAGGAGATCCAGTCGCGTTCGGTGGATGTCAACCTCGGCGGAAGCAGCCGGAGACCGATCATGACCGCCTACAAAGAAAATGCACTTCAGATCGCTTTGTATCTGGATGCTTTCGGTCCACTTTCGCCCAAAAGCTTGCGTGAACTGGGAACTGGAACGAAGACCACCTCGATTCTCTATAATAATTTCTTTAACTGGTTCGAACGGGTGGATCATGGGATTTATAGACTGAAAAAGGAGGGCAGGGAGGCTCTTGATGTGTATCCTGAAGTTGCGGAGTGGCACCGTAAGCAGCTGAAAGGAGACCCGGGAAATGAATAGAAATCACTCCTTAGCTCTTCAGTCTTGTAAAAGGCTTGTTCTTCCGTTCATTGCCTATAAACTGTTTTTCTTTGGGGTCATCCTCCTCTCCCAGTTCCTCCTGCCTGTTTTCTTTTCAATGGAGGCCTACCAGCGCAACTTCCACTTTCCGGAGGATGCCCAACCCACTCGTTCCTGCATGTACAAGACTTGGGATGGCCAGCACTACCTCTATGTGAGTGAGTTTGGTTACCGCGAGGGAACCATGTCCACAGCGTTTTATCCCCTCTGGCCGTTCCTGATCCGTGCCGGGTCTTATCTCTGTGGGGAAAGTCACCTGATCGCGGGTTTGATCCTAGCGAACCTTTTCTCGGTGTTGGGGGCATTGGTCTTCTATTATCTGGTCTTTGTCACCCTTTCTCCAAGGCAGGCTGAAGCAGCAATCCTCCTGCTGCTTGCGTATCCGGGCGCGATCTTCTTTTCCTTTGTCTACAGCGAATCGCTCTTCCTGCTCCTGAGTGTCTTGCTGTTTGTGTTTTTTCATCATCATAACCTTGTAGGGGTTTCGGTCTGTGCCTTTCTGCTCCCGTTGGCGCGTCCGACAGGGATCCTCATTCTCATTCCTCTTGCCTATTGGGTCTTCATCGAAATGAGGAAGGATGAGAAGCATAATTTTCTCAGATTCGCTTCTCTGTTGGCCCCATTGGGCGGGTTCCTCTGTTACCTCCTCATCATGCTGTTGGCAACCGGGGATGCCTTCGAGGGATTTCATGCGCAGAAACTCTACTACGCCAATGCGAATGCGGGACGGCTCCTGGATCCCGCTGGTTTTCTCAGGTCTTTCCTGGATGCCGGTTTCCTGCATGGAATGACTGGGTCGATGATGGACCGTCTGTGGTTCTTGATCTTCCTTACCACCCTCTATCCGCTTTGGAGAATGGATCGGACTCTGTTTCTGTTTGCTCTCACCATGGGGCTGGTACCCGCTGTGACGGAATGGTTTATCTCCTACACACGCTATCTCTCGGTAGTTTTCCCAGTGTTCATGGTTTTAGGAGGATGGATGGGGAGAGATTCCTGCACGGCATGGAGATACACCCTTCTCGCTGGCCTGTTCGCGGTGCAGATCCTGTTCCTTCTAATGCACATCAACAACTATTGGGTGGGGTGAGTGGCGGATGCTCCGGTGACTTCACTTGCAACGGCGGATGCAGCCTTGCGCCGGGCCTCCTCCGCGGTGATCCAGGTTCGCAACTCCTCCTTGGTTTTGATCTCCTTGCCTGTGACACCATCGAGCCAAAAATGGAAGTAGAGGCCAGTTATCTCTGACCAGTTACATATATCTGAGTCATACTCCCAATTCAGGATGGTGTCTTGTAAGGCGAACACGTCATCTGAAGACTTACGGAACCTGAGAACCTCACTTGCTTTCTCAATATCGCCAAATTTTTTACTCAGCAGCATCTCTCGTAGATGTTCAATGTCGAGATATGGATCTTGAGCGATCTTTCGTGCAAGGGCAATGCTCTGTGAACTCCCCGGATAAACACATTCACGCAAACGGTCAAGGTCATCTAACCTGCTGTAACGGATGTAGGTGACCACCACAAGTGGAACGAGGAGCACAAGCGCGGCGGCCTGAAGTCCCCAGAGAATCCGGATGGGTTGCCCTGGAACTGGTTTGATGAGAGAGCGAATGGATTTCCAGAGGGCTTTGATGAACGAACCCATCAGGTACACAAAGAATCCAGCCAGGTTGAAACTCAGATAAAGGAAAGCAAGGCCAAGAAGCCTTTTCCCAAAGAAAGCGAAGGGCCGCGCCTTGATTTCCGTGGACTGGAAATAGAGATAGAGGATCCTCCACGGAACCAAAATCCAGAGAGCCTTCCACATAAAGGGGAAGACCAGGTTGACCATGCTCATGACACAGTAAGAGCAGGCATCAGCCTCCTGTGTAAACAGGAACATGAAGGTGATAGCAGTCAGGATACGCATTGGATATCCACCCTTACCTTGAACGGTGTTTCCAATCTTTTAAGAACAGTAGCAAATCCTCTGGCCCGATGACACCATCCTCATCGGCATCAAACTCAGGATGATCCGCGAGAGGCAGACCTGAGTGAGTGGCCGTATGGCTGGGTGTTGGCGTGGTTGTGGCTGTTGGTGTGGGCGGGATAGATGGAGTGAAAGTGAGTGTGGGGGTAAGGGAAAGGGTTGCTGTGGGAGCTAGGTCCAGGGAAAAGGAACACTCCTCCGTTGCTGTATCCTCATCGCAAGACACTTTGTCGCAAGCGGGTATAAAGCCCTCCAGCGAAACGCAGATTTCAAATTCAGCGTCCCAGGTGGAGACCTCGGTGTTGACGCACAGGTCAAAGCGCAATTCATAGTATCCATTGAAGTAACTGAATGCCCGGCTCACTGATAGGCCGTTCGGGTAATGACAGTGGAAACAACTTCCTCCAAAGATACTGTCTTGGTCAAAGTACCAGGCGGCCTCGATTTCATCGATCTCCGCATCCGAGAGAGTTCCAGTGACTAAGGCCCCCGAAAGGGGATCATTCCTTTCATCCTCCACATATCCCTCGACATACAAGGTCACGATGGAGCAGGCCTTCTCGACTTTCATGCCAGTGACCACCGCGCTGGGAGATACTTTGATTTTTCTGAAGGTGGCTTCCTGGGCACTGACCCCGATGTTTCCCAGGATGATTCCCATGACCACAAATCCCCACATTTGATATGACCCGAATCGGTACATGATCACACTCCTGTACATAAAAAGGATCTTATATTGTATGCCATTTAGGATCGGGAGGGGAAATCATTTAATCGCACAAGCCTTGTACTCTCCGGATAGACGCCATAAAATCAAGTTCGACGGGAATGATCCCGGTTATGATTTTCACCCCTCAGGGGGTCCAGGAGGAATCTCAACAATGGCCCATGTTCTCCCGCAACTACCATACGCTTTCGATGCCCTTGAACCGTACATTGATGCCAAGACCCTGGAGATACACCATGGCAAGCATCACGCCACCTATGTCGCCAACTTCAATGCGGCCCTGGAGGGCTTAGACGCGCTCGCGGACAAACCAGTTGAGGAACTCCTCAAAAACCTCAGTCTGATCCCCGAGGCCAAACGCCAGGCGATCATCAACCACGGTGGTGGCCATGCTAACCACGCCATCTTCTGGCTTGTCATGGGTCCCAACAAGGGTGGTCTTCCGGCTGGTGATCTGGCCTCCGCCATTAATGGAACCTTTGGCAACTTCGACAACTTCAAGGAGAAGTTTGAAAACGCGGCCAAAACCCGTTTCGGAAGCGGCTGGGCCTGGCTGGTCAAGAACCAGGAGGGGAAACTGGAGATTTACAACACCTCCAACCAGGATTCCCCTTTGTCACTGGGACATACCCCCCTGCTAACATTGGATGTCTGGGAGCACGCTTACTACCTGAAGTACCAGAACCGCCGTCCCGACTTCATCTCGGCCTTCTGGAATCTGGTTAATTGGGATGAAGTGACGGCCCGGTTGAGAGGTTGATTGTAATGAGCTCATGAGGTGGGATTGGGGGGCTCTCTTCAAAACCCCCCACCCCAACCCTCCCCCGCAAGGGGGGAGGGAGGTTACATCCCCCACCCAATGTGTCCCCTTCTCCCTTGCTCTCATGCGTTCGAGCATGATGAAAAGGGAGGGTTGGGGGCTTAGTTTGTGGCAGAGGCACTTCTTTCGCCTATGGCTTCAACGCCTTCGCCAATCCCACCAGCTGAATGAACTCAGTCCGGTAACCTTCCTTATCCGCGCCTTTACCTTCCTGAGCCAGTGCGAGCACCGTGTCGAAGGTGGCCTTTCCACGGTAGGGGGATTCACGCACGAGCATCCCGAAGGAAGCCACAGCCGCCGCGAACTTGAAATCGGGAGTGACTCCATCCAACCTGGGGCCTGGGTCGATGACCGGTACCTCGATCAACTTGCTGGTGTCTCCATCCGGAGCCTTGTAGCGCAGCTTGACTGTCATCATCTCAGGGCTGTCCACATTTGTCATTGCCGGTTGCGCGGCGGGTTTCTGATACTTAAGCGGATCGACTCCTGCCATGTTGATCGGGGTTCCCACCGGAACCACCTCATACAATGCAGTGACCGTATGTCCAGCACCGATCTCACCGGCATCCTTACGGTCATCGTTGAAATCCTGAGCCGCCATGACACGGTTCTCGTAGCCGATCAGACGGTAAGCCCCGGTCCTTCCAGGATTGAACTCGATCTGGATCTTCACATCCTTGGCGATGGTCATCAGGGTGCCGGACATCTGCTCAACTAATACCTTGCGGGCCTCCTGTAGGGTGTCGATGTAGGCGTAGTTGCCATTCCCCTTATCGGCCAGAGTCTCAAGGGTGGCGTCTTTCAAATTCCCCATGCCAAAGCCGAGAACCGAGAGGAAGACACCACCCTTGGCCTTGTCTGTAATGATCTTCTCGAGCTCCTCACGGCTGGTGATACCGACATTGAAATCGCCATCGGTGGCCAGGATGACCCGGTTGATCCCATTCTTAAGCAGGGTCTGTTCGGCGGTCTTGTAGGCCAGCTGGATGCCTCCCTCGCCATTGGTCGATCCACCGGATTGAAGGTTATCGATGGCCGCCTGGATTGCGGATTTGTTGGAGCAGGGAGTCGAGGGAAGCACCAGGCTGGTCGAACCAGCATAGGTGACAATCGCCACCTGGTCAGTCGGCTGGAGCTGATTGAGCAACAGGGTCATCGCTTTCTTGAGCAGCGGAAGCTTGTTTTCGGGCTGCATCGAGCCGGAGACATCAATCAGAAACACCAGATTGCAAGCGGGACGATCCCCCGAGGGTGGCACCTTGCCCTTGATCCCGATGCGTACCAGACGGTGCGGGGTGTTCCAGGGGCATTCGGAGACCTCAGCATGGGTGGCGAAAGGCTCCTCACCCGTGGGCGGTGCATAGTCATAGGGGAAGTAGTTGAGCAGCTCCTCGATCCTTACCGCATCCTTGGGGGGCAGGGAACCCTGGTTCAGGTAACGCCGGAGGTTGGAATAGGAGGCAGTGTCCACATCGATGGAAAAGGTCGAGAGTGGTTCATCCGCCGCGCTCTTAAAGGGATTGTCCACTACTCCCGAGTAGGTCTCGACTCCCTCGGACTCGGTGGGAATGATGACCTCGGGTTTTTCTCCCATGGCGATAAGTTGGCCAGCCGCGACAAGTTTATCAGCCGGTTGGTAAGCGAAGCGCTCAACAGCTGCAGCGCCACCAAACCTGCGATCTCCACCAGCTGCCACCTGTTGTTGGAGGTCTGCTCCGCGCATCATGCCCATGCCACCCATCATCCCGCCGCTGCCAGCCATCCCTGGTTGTATCTGGGCATTCACCTCGATCTTACCATCGGCTGATGGCTCTGGATGTTTGCCAAATGCGCCGCCCTGAGAAGAAGAAGTGGGAGCAAGAGGGGCGTTAGGGATGGGACTCGAACGCACCCAACTGTACTCATGTGTTACAAGTCCATTTGAGTTTTCCGGCTGATGTTGTTTGATCTGTCGGGCAAGAACTTGATCTTTATCTTCAGTTTCCCCTGCCACTCTATGCGATCTTCTTGATCTGGAGGATGTTTCCCCCCCAACTGACGACGGCATCGAAAGGCTCGAACTCGGTTCTGCAATGGCAAGCTTTTCTTCGGATGCGGCACTTTTATCACTCCAGGAGAGCTGGGGGTGAGTCGATTCTGCAAGCATGCTCCCATCCCCATCCATCTCATCGGCATTGCGATCAAAAAAGGTGGTGGTCTCAGCCGCTCCAGCGGTTTCCGGTTTTGATGGCGCGGGTTGTGTACCAGAACTTGAAGCAACACGTTCAGTCTGGCCAGTTGCGAAAAAGGCATCCGAGGGTTGTGTGCTCACTATTGGCGGAGAAGCAGGTTGTGCCGGGACAGCAGGGGGGGCTAAAACCGCAGGGGGAGGCGGTTGTGGAGCAGGGAGTTCCACCACATTAGGACGCTCTGGTTCTCCCGTCTCTGTGGCTACAGTGACTCCAAGTTGTACAGGCTCAGCCGCCTTGTCTGCACGAGCTACGACCACACGGACTGCTTCGGGTTGAGGTACAAAAAGCGGAGCTGGAACGGTTTCTGGTACCGCTGCCACCTGATCGCCCGTTTCCACAAGCGGTCTGCCAGCAATAGATTCCGTGAGGGTTTGCTGGGGTTTGACTTCCTTTCCTCTTGCAAATCTCTCTGTGGCAACTTGCGGTTGTTCACTCTGAAGAGAGGAAATGGTTTCAATCTGCTCCTTCTCTGTGGAGACTCCTGTCGCCACCTCCATCTTGTTCATGGTTTCCATCTTGTCCAAATGCCTTGAAAGGGGAACATTGGATTGCAGGAACAGGTATCCCAAGCCAAGAACCAGGCAGGTGGCCAAGGCACCCGCGAGCTGGTAGGGCTGAAAGAACCAAGTCCAGCCCTTGAACCATGGGCGAGTTTTTCCATTGGTATTCGTAAAGCGTTGTTCGATCACTCCACGCTGTGCGGGAGTCAGGATGGGATGGGGTTCACAGGCCAGCTCTTGTGTGAGGATTTCGGCGAGGTTCCGGTATTCCGCGACTAGACTCAGGTCTTCCTCCGACTCTTCAAGCAGCTTTTGAAATTCCGCCCGTTCGGCCTCATCCAGCTCGCCGAGGGCATAGGCGGTCAATCTGGGATCATTGGGATCGATTCGATTCATGGCGTTCCTCCTTCACACCTTCGCCGGAGCCTGGGCGAGGCGTTCACGGATGGTTTTCATCCCGGTGTGGATCAGGAAACCGACATTGGTCACGCTGTCTCCGGTGATTTGGCTGATTTCCTTGTAGGACAGCCCTTCTTGGAACTTCAGACGGATGACCTCCTGCTGGCGTCTGGGCAAGCGATTCAGGACATTGAGGACATGGTTCGCCGTTTCCTGGCATTCATAGGCTTCAGCGGGGTTCATCTGGTCCGATTCGAGAACCGCGATGTGTTCCTCATCGAGCAGGTTCATGCGCCTCTCCTTTCTGAAGACATCCAGGGCGCGGTTCCGGCAGACAGTGAAAAGCCATGGGCCGGGATGGTCTCCGATCCTGGATGGATCCTCGCGGCAAAGTTTGAGGAAGGTGTCTTGAACGACATCCCGCGCGCGGTCGATGTCTCCCAAGAGCCTCGATGCATACCGGACAAGCGGGCCCTCGAACCGGTCCAGGAGCGAACGGATCCATTCGGCCCGGTTCGGTTGTTCGTCTTTCCTCATGCTTCCTCCGGAGGTTGGAGTTCCTTCTGCCTTATTGACGCGGGAACCGGAGATTTCTTAGAAAGGTTTTTCATAAGCCATGAAGTGTCAGAGAAAAAGGGAGAAAGGCAATTTATACCCAGAGTGCTGATGAGTTGCACTCATGGGTGAGACACTTCTTGCACCTCATTATACTCCCCGTGGGTTTGGATGATTCCCCCATTTGGCGTAGGTGAACAAATGGTTGAGATATGCTTTCTGGAAGTCTTCAGCCCCTTGGTGTGGGATAAAACGAGGGGAGGCTAAAGCCTCAATACTACTTGCGCTAGCCTTTTGACGGATTCCTCTTTTGTGAAGGTCCTGGAAATTTCGATTGATGGAAAGAGAAAGAAAAGAAAAGGGGAGTGAGAAAACTACTCGAACTCACTCCCCGGAAAACAATGAAAGTAACTGCGAGAGAAATGTTAATCAGACAGATTCCAGTTTTCTACAGTCGATGGAGTCGCTGCAGGCACTATGAAAATCTGTTTGACATTCACACCATCCCCTCGGTTGAAGGCACGGTTGAAGGCAATCCACTGGCCATCGGGGGAGACGCAAAGGGCATCAGGCGCGTTGCCGGGATAAAGCGCTGGATCCGTGATTCTGGTTGATTCCCCGAAGTGGGGATCGCCCACGATGACATTTGTGACCCAAATCGAGTTGTCCGAGACGCAATAGATGTAATCCCCGCTCGGATGCCACCACGGTTTAGAGGCACTAGAGGCCAAAGAGGTGGCTTGTACTGGATCACCACCAAGTGGGGAGATCAACCAGATCTGACCACCACGAGTGAAAGCAATCCGGGAGCCATCCAAGCTGCAGCGGATAATTCCGCCACAGTCCGAGTCACTATAGGTCAACCGGCGCTGCACCGTACCCGCTGGCGGCATTGGGAAGGTCGTGTCGGTGCCCTCGAGCGGTCCATCCGGTCCGGCGACCGTAATGTCTTCGGGGATATCGACAATATACACCTCGTTACGGGTTCCCCCGGCGCTGGGCACTGTTTTGCCAATAAAGGCGCGCGCACGCTGCCAGGTCCCGTCCCCTTTCTGATAACCCTTCTCGCCCACCCAGGAATCGTCGGAACCCTGGTAGATGTCATCGCTTCCTGGTGTGATCTCGGCTTGGGGCTTCACTTTTACAACCAGCACAGTGAATCCAACGCCGTCCTGATTTCCAAGACCATCATCCACATCAACCGGTATGCCTAGTTTAGTAACGCCGATCGTTCTAAGGTCTTTGCCTTGATTTTTCATTATTTCGTCGTTGTAAGTGAAGCCGATAAACTTCCCGTCTCCGGTCGGTTCATGACGATGCGATCCACCTCGAAGCGCGCCAGGAGTAAAGGGTGCAGTTGTGTCCCGGGCATCGGAGATTACATAGCCCTCAGCGCCTACAGT
>CAZORO010000064.1:0-15869 GCA_964581845.1 uncultured bacterium | reverse complement strand
ATGGCCGAAGCGCGGCGTCTGAATGGAACCATCCTCCCCATCGATTCGGAACACAGCGCGATCCTCCAATGTCTGCAAGGGGAGAACCGTAGCCGCATCCGCAGGATCGTGATTACGGCATCCGGCGGACCCTTCAGGGAGTGGTCCACGGCGCGAATCCGTTCGGCCAATCTCAGAGATGCCCTCAATCACCCCACCTGGTCCATGGGACCGAAAATCACCATTGATTCGGCCACGCTCATGAACAAAGGGCTTGAGGTGATTGAGGCGCACCACCTGTTCGGCTTGCCTGTCGATCAAATCGATGTGGTCATCCATCCCCAATCGATTGTTCATTCCATGGTCGAGTTCACTGATGGCGCCGTGATGGCGCAGATGGGGGTTCCCGATATGAAAATCCCCATCCAGTTCGCCCTTGCCTATCCCGACCGGCTGCCACGTAAAGATCCCGCTCTCGATCTTCCCGGATTGGGAACACTCACCTTTGGTGTCCCGGATCTGGAACGCTTCCCTTGTCTGGCCATGGCGCGCGAAGCATGCCGGAGGGGCGGCGGATATCCAGCTGTCCTCTCCGTGGCCAATGAGGAAGCGGTCGCCGCGTTCCTTGCGGGGAGCATCAACTTCGGGCAGATCAGTGAATACATTGGCACAGAATTGGATACCTTCCACGATCCACGAACGTTTGACTTCGAAACCCTCCTCGAAATTGAAAGACAGACCCGCCAGTCAGTGCGGAATAAGCTCTTCAGTGGATCCGCTTGAGTCCAGCGCGTGCGTATCTTCATCTTCCTTCCCCAACTCCCTTACCCAGCGCATAGCGGAGGAAGGATTGTCACCGCCCCCCTGGTCGAGGGGCTGGCATCACGTCACGAGGTGTATGTCTTCACGCTTACTCATGGCGAGGAATCAGAGCGCGAGGGCGAGGCCCGCTTGCGGAAGGCCGTCGCGGGTGTTTATACAACACCGGGTACACGCCGGATGGATCTCCCCGTTTTGGGGAAATCCTTCTTCTCACGTTACCCCTACAAGGTGAACCGTTTCGCGAGGCAGCAACTTGCGCGAATGGCATCCAAGGTAGCGCGTCAACACCCTCCTGATGCAATCCATTGTCAAAATTTTTACATGGCCCTTTATGGAAGGGATTTATACGCAAAGCGCAAGGTTCTTTATCAGGAGAACTTCGAGACACTCATGCTCGAACGCTGGGCTGGGGCAGCCACGAATCCGGTCCTACAAAGGCTGATTGAGATTGAGCGCCGGCGGACTCTTCATTTCGAGATGGAGTGTCCATTGTGGTTCGATCATCTGGTCACGATCTCCAGCGAGGATGAGGAGAAGTACCGCGAAGCATCAAAGGATTTCCCCGAAACCGAACGCCACCTGTCAACCCGCCTGCGGACGGTCCGCCCCAGTATTGATCTCAGTTTTTATGATCTGGGCAAGGCCGGGGCATTACCCAGTCCGTATCCATCGGCTCCGCTAAAAAATCTGGTCTTCACAGGAACCTTCTCTTACGAAGCCAACGCGGATGCGGCCAGTTGGATGGTGAAGGAGGTTCTGCCGAGGTTGCCGGAAGACACATACAGGCTATGGCTTGTGGGAAACAATCCCACCGAAGCAGTCAGGAATCTTAACGATCCCCCTCATGTGCATGTGACTGGTAGTGTCCCGGATATCCGTCCCTTCCTCTACCATGCGGATCTGGCGGTGGTTCCACTCAGGATCGGTGGCGGGATCCGTCTCAAGATCCTGGAGGCTCTCGCGCTTGGTTGTCCAGTGCTGAGCACTCTGGTTGGTTGCGAGGGATTGTGGAGCGATGAGGATCCGCCACTATGGGAGGTGGCCGAGTCAGCGGAGCAGTTCGCTTTGTCGATCCAAGAGGTCTGCGGCCGTCAATACATCAAGGAAACCTTACAAGCCTGGGTGAGCGAACGCTTTTCGCCTGAACGTTTCATTAAGGAGATGGAGGCATTATATCAGTCCCAGGCTTGACTGGTTTCAAGGCCTGAATGAAGGCTCCGCTTGTGGTTCTGTCTTCTTTTGTCATCCCCCGGAATCGTGGTGCGAAATCACAAAGCAAGTAATGGGAAGGCATGCGTGTAGGGATGTCACACACCAGCTCAAATCCATTCTCCTTTATCAAACGGACATGGGTGGAATGCGGTTCGCGGTTGATCAAAAAAGGGCGGTTCCCCCGGATCATGCTCCAAACACGATCACTATAGAGCCAGTGCCCATTCCATTCAGAAGCGGTTTCATGACACCTGAAGTCAATCCGGTGGGACATGAAACCTCCCGGCTTGAGCCAATGGAAAAGAGCCGCGTAGAGGAAGGAAAGATCGTTGACATGCTCAAGAACCGCCTGGGAGAAAACCATATCCAGCTCCCCCTCGGGCACCACGTAAAAATCTGTCCAGGGAGCGAAGTAAGAAATCATTGAGTTGGGTTTTTCTGGATTCCGAATGGCATCGCGGATAGCGGAGAGGCGCCGCATATCCAGACAATACATGAGCCTTCCGGAAGTCAAGATTCCACCGGGAAACTCATAGGAGGACAACACAGGATTCAACTCTGGGAACTCGGATGGTCCTGGGATGGGTTCGCGCCTCGAAAACAACTCCAAGAGTTCATCGAATACAGCCAGGTTGCAAGTCAGGTCTGCGTAGGGAACGGCATCCAGCGCGAAGTACTTTTCCGCGCCCGTGAAAAGCGCGGCAAGGCCAATACCAATCGAATCTCCCGGTCCAAGTTCCGCAACTACTTTGGGATTAGCAGGAAGATTACGCTCATCCGCTAGGACCAAGTGACGCAACCAGACTGAATAACAATACCGGGCATTACAGGTTCCACCGGTCCACTTCCTCGATAACAGCGGATAAAGGCCCGGGATATAAGTCGACAAGCCCTTCGCCACTTGAATCAAAGCGTGATGAAAATGGGATCGATCAGGCATCGCTTACCCCCCTTAATGGCGGAGAATGGGGGAGACAGGGAGAGAGCGCCGATAAGCCTTGTTGGAGAGGAAAGCATATGCGGCGGTCAGTTTTGACTTAGGCTGCGGCCTGCTTTGCCAGGGGCACGAACAGGTCGATGAGGCCGAGGCACTCATCGGGACGTTCGGCCAGGACCGCATGGCCACATCCTGGAAAGAGGAAGGTCCGGCATTCCTGAACCTTCTCCCTGAAAAGCCTGGACTCCTCAAGGGTATTCACAATCCCATCATCCTCACCACCCAGATAGAGAACAGGGACAGAAAGAGAGGAGAGTGCATCCCGGACATCGAAGGCCGACAGTAAGCGGAGCCGCCAGGAAACATCATCAAGGTGACCATTGGAGACAACTTCATCAATACAGGAACACGAGATTTTGGAGGGATTTCTTCGTGAAAGGCGGGTCAGGCGGTTACGTACGATTTTTTTCCGCCATTGCATGGGAGCACTGTCCCAAGCCCGCGCCAATAATAGTAGCCGGAGCGGGTTGGGGCCTTTCGAGAAACCGCCTGCAAGGATGACCCCTCTGGCGTATTGTGGATGCCGGAGCGCGATGGACAAAGCCACCGCTGAACCAAACGAGTCCCCCAGCCAGATCACCCCCGTTTGATCCCGCTCGGCCAGCGCCCCAACACATCCATCCGCGAGCTCTTCCAAGCTCATTCGGCTGTGACCAGGATAATGCAATCGAATAAGGGGAAAGGTGTTTTCCGCTTTGTTGAGAAATTGGGATATCAGCGCCCCTGAACCATCAATTCCCGGTAAATAAACAATCGCGGGCATGCCCGTACTCTGTTGAGAGAGCGTGCGAAACATATGATGACCACCCCTTGCTGTGCGCTCGAATCATGAGCAAGGAAGAGACAGTCTTTGGAGCCCTTTGGACTGCATCCGCCAAGCCCCAACGGGCCCGGCGCTCTTCCATTCAGAACCAACAAATGGGAATCGTACCCAACCAAAAGAAGGTGTCAACAGGAAGTTGATCCTGGAGAGTTAAATATGACAATTCTGTAACACGAAATCCCGTTAGACCATGCAAATACTCCTATTCTCGCCAATAACTTCTGAATTATGAGGGAGTTACGTCTTCCATGAGAGGAAGATAAAAACAAATCGAGAGGTTCTCTCTCCCATTCCCTGACGAGAGAACTCATAATCCGCCCAAGAAACGAAAGAGAGCGGCCATGTTCCCTATCCGAGACACTATTCCCAGCCAGCACCCCCCAGTGGTCACCCGCTTTCTTATCGCAATCAATGTGATCGTGTTCATCTTCCAGTTGTTTCTTTCCGAGCCAGGTTTGAGTTATCTCTTCCACTGTTATGGAGTCGTCCCGGTGTATTTCACCCGGCCACGAATGATGGCCGCTCTGGGGGCACCAGATATGGGTTACTGGCCCTTCCTCACCTCCATGTTCCTGCATGGGGGGCTTCTGCATGTGGTCAGCAACATGTGGAGTTTGTGGATCTTCGGAGACAATGTGGAGGACCGGATGGGATCATTCCGTTTTCTGATCTTCTATGTGATGTGTGGAATCATCGCGATGGTGTTCCATACCTTGACCAGCCCCTTTTCGGATATTCCCGCCATTGGGGCTTCGGGCGCTATCGCGGGAGTCATGGGGGCCTACTTTCTCCTCTTCCCTCATGCCATGGTGATCACGCTGTTTCCAATCCTGATCTTTCCGCTCTTCATCCCCATTCCCGCCGTGGTCTATCTGCTCGTGTGGTTTGTCATGCAGTTTGTCAGCGGGGCGGCCTCACTCACCGGAGCGGGTGAGGGGGGTGGGATCGCCTGGTGGGCGCATATCGGAGGATTTGCGGCTGGGATGTGGACCTACTCTCATTTTCTCAGCCCCGGACGGCAACGGCCAGCGTTAAACCGCTGGAAAGACTTGGGAGCGGGAGAGGCTTAATTGGGAGGTTATTTGACCCCCCAGGATTCCTGCCTTCGCGGGAATTCAGGGCTATGCTCTCTATTCAATTGAAACTGGCGCTAGAAGGGGATCTTGTTTTTGTGAGTGATTCAAAAGTTGACGATCTAAGGTCTTTTTGGCAGGCTTACCTTGATCAGAATGAATCATAGTGGCTGCCTTTCAACTGTTTCCCGGAGGTTAAGACCATGCAAGTCCGATACATGAGTTTGTTTGTCTGGTTTTGTCCTGTCCTTGCGCTGGTTATCTTCGCGTTTCCAGCCATAGCCCAGGTCACACTGGATCCCTCAAAAATGGTCCCGATTAGCACAGTCCATAAGATCACCAAGGACCACGATGTCGTGGTGATTCGTGGTGTTGTCAGCCGCCAGGTGGGAAATAACAAATTCATTCTACGGGATGACTCAGGGTCCATCGAGGTGGACTTTGCACGTTTGAAGACATTGGGGGTTAATACTGGACAAAACTTGACCGTACGTGGAGAGGTCCACAAGTACTTGACCCGTGCACGGAGGATCGAAGCCACCGAGGCGGTCCCCAATGATATTCCCTCAATCCAACAGCCCCCAGTGACACCCCCGCCAAATCTTATCCCAATCTGGCAAGCCTATTTCCGCGCGAGTGATGGGGAGATCGTGACTGTCGGGGGGAAGATCATAAGGAGGCTCGAGAGCGGAGAGTTCATCCTGCGCGACGATTCAGGAGAGATCCTTGTGGATCACCGGTTCAAGACCGGCGGCCTTACCGCGCTGAACATTGGCCAATCCGTCATTGTGACCGGCGAGGTGGATCTCTACTGGGGTGGTCCTTGGCGTGAGATCGAGCCACGCACTATCCAACCCCTTCAGACACCTCCACCACCCCCGGCCATCCCCACCCAGCTGGTGGTCATCCCCATCACGGATGTGCTTTCCAAACAACTGAATGGCCAGATCGTCACAGTGAAAGGAGAGCTCATCCAGCAACTTGATGAGGATGAGTACCTGATGAGTGATGACACCGGCCAGATTGTGATCATGGCCAATCCACGGCTCTTTTCCCATCTGGGTTTACGGATCGGACGGAACTACACCGTGACAGGGAAAGTCCAGACGAATCCCCAGGGCGAAATAGAGATTCTCGCGATGGTTATCACCGCTCTCCCCATCGAACCGCGTAAGGATGAGGTGGAGATTCCGGTTGAGCATATGGTGGAGATTCCCATTTCGAATGTTTATTACGACTATCCATCTGGAGCCGAGGTGACCATTTCCGGCTCAATCATCCGGATGCTTGGGGAAACAGGTTTCGTACTCCAGGATAATACCGGTGCGATCGTGGTCGATCATGAGGCGGGGCGTTACAAGAGCCTTGATCTGTCGATTGGCCGTTTCCTGATCGTTACGGGTTTGGTCAAGGGTAATACCGGAAATGACAAGTCGATTCAGGCCACCCGTGTCTTGGTTCGTGAAAGGCCGGCGGAGTAACCAGCAAAGTTGCTGGAATCCAGGAGATGGGGATGGCGGGGAAGTGGATTGTCTTCGAGGGGCTCGATGGAGCGGGTACCACCACCCAGGCGAAGCTGCTGGCGGATTACCTGAAGTCCGTTGCCGGTGAAGGTTTGGTCTTCACCACCGCCGAACCAACACATGGTCCATTGGGCGAGGTGTGCCGTTCCGCCTTGCGTGGACTATTCCATCTGGACCGCAAGACTCTGGCGCTTACCTTTAACGCCGATAGGAGCGACCACCTTCACCGCGAGGGAGGCATCCTTACCCACCGGGAGATGGGACACTGGATCGTCCAGGATCGTTATCTTTACTCCACATTGGCTTACCAGGATGGGGTTGACCGTGAATGGCTAAGGGCATTGAGTTTCCCCTTCCCACGTCCTGATCTGCTGATCTATCTGGAGACTCCCTGGCAGGTCTGTCTGGAGAGAATCGGACAGCGTGGAAATTCAACAGAGATCTTTGAGCACAAGGAAGAGCTACGGCGGGTGGCGGAGAATTACCGGTTAATTCTGGAGCAGGATTTGGTGGGAGAAGCCTTGCATTGTCTTGCTGGGGAGGAAGCACCCGAAGTGCTCCACCAGCAAGTAATTGATAGGTTACAAGGATGGTTGCCTCCCCAATAAGGCGGGAAGGGGGAAGAGATGGTTTTTTCTGGAGTCATTTGCCAACTACCCTTGGTTACGGAGACACCCGCCGAACCCCCCTGTCACCTGTGTCCCGCGATCTGCTGCAAATATTTTGCTCTTCAGATCGATACCCCCACCTGCCGCAAAGATTTCGAGAATCTCCGCTGGTACCTGATGCACGATAAAGTGCATATCTTCGTGGATGCCGGGAAATGGTATCTCCAAGTGTGGACTCAATGTCAGCATCTACAACCTGACAACCGCTGCGCAATTTATGAGACCCGTCCCGAAATCTGCCGTGAGTATGGTTTCGATGAAGAGAAGGTTGTCAACTGCCATGCCACTTCGCAGTCGAATTCCGAGTATGAGATTCTGTTCACCGAAGCGGAGCAGATTGAGGAGTATTACCAGGACTGGTACCAGAAGCGGTATGGAAAACGGAATGGGAAAACCAGGAAGAAATAGTGTTCTGATGTTGCTCCTTTTTGTATGGTTCGCCACGGGAACCTGCTGGGCGGAGGAGTTCTGTTTCTGTTCCCTCAAACAGGGGCAGACGACTCTTCCAAATCTCTCCGCGCCGCTTCTGCTCGCACGTTCAGGCGGCATGAAAGCGGAGTCATTACAGCTTGCCCAGGAAGATTATCAAACACGGATGAAGAAGAGGCCGCGTTTGCATGAAGAGGTCTGGACTATCACCTCCGGCACTCCTCAGACAGCCACCTTGTGTGTGATTCACAACCTCGCCGAGACCGCGGGATTCTCCTTCCTTATTCCATCTGCCAAAGACACTCAAGTCCTCCTCGAAATTCTCATCCCAAAAGGTCCCGAACTCGGTCCATTCTCCTTGAGAGTGAATGGTAAAGAGATCGAGACCATCGATCCCTGGGCACGAGAGAAATCATTGCCGGAGTGGTTGGCCATCAAACAACCCGTGAATCTCAAACAAGGCAACAACTCGCTCACGATCATTCAGAAGTCGCCACAGGACCTGCCCATCTGGTTGGGGTCATTGCGGATTACGGAATAACCCCGCGGTGGGGCAAGCCCCATCCTACAAAATCTTTATTTATACCGTTTCCACTCAAAAATTTCCTGAAAGAAGTGGAGTTGGTATGGGTGTAGCAGGTGGATTGGACCTAATGATCGGGTTGCTCTTTCAACGATGACTTCAACCACCCATCCAATGGTTGTTTCTCCCCATTCTCAGTGATGACAAAATAGGGGCGGCCATTGATGGTCTTGGTGGCCACTTTCTCGATGAAGTCCTCTGGAGAAGAAATGGTCCGTTTAAAGGTCTGGTACTTGATCCGTAGCTGAGTCTTGAAACGGAAAGCGGAGTATTCCTTGTCCTCATAACCGAAACGGAGACCGGAGCTGCCAATCCGTTCCAGCATCGTATCAATGACCGTCTCGCAGGATGCGCTGCGTACCGCACCCTCGCCGCTGAGTCCCTGTTTGAGGTTGCCCAGTTCCTCGACCAGACTCCCGATCTCCTCATCTGGTAAAACCTCATCAAGCCGCCCCTCGAGTGCTTCCAAGCGATCCATGATTCTGTCGATCTGTTCCGAGATCCGTGCGCCGGTTTTGGCGATCTGCTCAACAGAGGAAGCATTTGTAGAAAGAACCTTTTCCGCTTCAAACACCGCTTGTGATAACCGCCAAAGTAGCAACGAGGAGAAAGCAGTGAGGATAGTAAGGAGGAGCAGGAGCACCGTCGTACTCCACAACCGAAGCCGGTCATTCATCGGTCACATCACCTCCCCACAGGAGATGGTATCACTAACTCTGTTGTTTGTATTCTAGAGAAATAAGAGCTTTTGAAAGATAGAATTACCCGGTTGCAAGTAGGCTATCAATTGAGATGTCTTCATCGATGGATTCCCAGTGGATCCCAATACCACCCCCGATCAACCTCCATTGGCTCCTTTCCTCTGGAGTTGCTTGGAGAAGCCGGGGAAACCAAGCCATAGGCACGGAAATATCGCGTCCATCAGCCAGAGAGACTTGCAAAGAGACATCTGTGAAACTTACAGAGTGGGCAAGTGGATTAGCGCCAATGTGCATGAGTTCATTCTCACCGTCCGGATAACCGACAACGTTTACTCTCCACTGGCATCCACATCCTCCTCCCGCTGGCGGCGGGGCCGCGCGATGCCATTCTTGGTCGAGTTGAGGAACTCCACGATCAACCGGATTTCCTCAAGGTGACCGAACTTCTCAAGCATTTGATCAATGGCGTCATCCATTTTAAGTGCATTGAGGTAAAGGAGTTTGTAGCTGTCGTGGATGGCGCGGATGGTGGAGTGGGGAAAGCCACGGCGGCGCATACCTACCAGGTTGACACCGACTGGCATTCCTGGAATTCCCGAGGCACGGAAGAAGGGGGGGATATCTTGACGGAGCGCGGAGGCTCCTCCCAGGAAGGACCCCTTTCCCAATCGAGTGTGCTGGTGAAGGGCAATCACCCCTCCAATCACACACCAGTCATGGATCTGCACATGCCCCGCCAGGGTGGCCACATTGGCCATGATGACCTCATCCCCCACAAAACAATTGTGGGCCACATGAGAGTTGGCCATCAACATACAGCGTGATCCAATGTGGGTTTTATTCCCTTCACCGGTGGCGCGGTTGGCGGTCACATACTCACGGAAAAGGTTGTCATTTCCTATCTCCAACCAAGTCTGGGTATCCAAAGAGAATTTTTTGTCTTGAGGGGGAGTCCCTAAAACTGTCCCATGTCCGATGAAGTTTCCTGTTCCAATAATGGTATTCCTGTCGATGAGGATATTTGATTGTAGGATGCACCCATCCCCAATACGCGCGTTTCCCTCAATACGGCAGTACGGTCCTATCTCGATATCCTCGCCCAGTTGGGCATCGGGGGAAATGATTGCGGTTGGGTGGATAATCCGCCCCATGGTAGTTGACCTCGCGCTGACAAGCCCTGAAATAAATGGATTAGTTCCCGGATTGGTGGGGGTAAGAAGTTCACACCAACCAAAGAAAAAATCTCTAATCCACGGGATTGTAATCAAGCGGTGGCGGGAATGGTATCCACGATGGGACTCAGAGATGGATCAGTTCATAGATCCTATGCGGGACACTGCCATGTGTTGTGGCGGCTCTTGACCAGGGGCCTTGCCTTCATTCCTGAGACGGTCAATCCGGCGGAGGGCATGGTCCACCAAGCCTTGAACATTACCTGCATCCACGATTCGTTGATACAGCTGGATCGCTTCCTCCTTCTCCCCCGCGCGTTCCAAACACCAAGCCACCTCATTAAAGAAAGGGAGCTCCTTGGCCACTTCGAGCTCCTCCCTGTAAAGTTTGAGAGCCTCCTTTTTCTCACCGGTTAACCAGAGACCACGCGCCAGGTGAATCCGTAGACTGGCCATCTGTTCCGGTTCCTCCTCAAGCGCGGTTTTGAGGTGTTCCACCCCCTCGGCGAAGCGTCCAGTGGAATAGCAGGCCATGGCGGCTTCATAATGCTCCACCGCGGGAGCCTTCGCGGTCCGGTGGAGGGGGACAATGGTCATATGACCAGGACCATCATAGTTTTCAACCGGATCCACAAGGCGTGGATCGGATCCATAACGGTTCTGGGGTGCTACCTGAGATGCCATTTCCGAATTAGGCGAGGGAGGAATCCTGCGTGATTCGAGGTACATCCGGTGGCGGCGCGCGGCTTCGATATTCTGTTCCGCCAGAGAGGTTCGTATTCCAGATTCCAGTCCATCAATCTCCCAGTTTCCCCGGACCAGATAGACCATGGCGATGTTGGGTTGCCAGGGATCGGGCCAACGTTCCTTGAGGTGTAACCGCCATTTCACATCAAGACGATCCTGGTCGAAGCCATAGATTCGAAGCATGACCCGGTCAATATCGGAATCATCATTCAACCCAATCAGAAGCGCACGCATCTTTTTCCAGCCATACTCATTCACCAGGAACTGGACCAACGAAGAGGAGATGGCATAAACCCTGTTGGCTTGACTGGTATTGAACTTATTCCAGTAACCTATAAAGGTTCGTGGACAGAGTTCGGAAGCAGTGGGCAGTGTGTCATACCGGAGAGCATCCCTTACTTCCCAATCCGTGTAGGTCCAGATGCCTTGGGTATTGTCACGGATATATATTTTGGGATTTTCCAAGGGGTCGATTTCGTCTTTTGAGAGCAGGAAGGTTTCTTCTCCACCTCCTTGAAACTCAGGCGGCAGGACCTGTTCTTGAAGATAGAGCTGACGGAAATATTCCCCCAGTCCCTCCTGAAGCCAGGAATACTGGAAGTAGTGCCTTCCTGTCACCTTCTTGAACATAACATGGCAGTACTCATGGGCGAATGTGCTGGCCCAGAGTTTTGAGACACTCCCACCCGGAGTTGTGAAGAGTCTTCCATGCACCTCCCCACCCAGAACATAGGCCAGGGGGGTCTTCCGTGGAACAAAAAATCCCAGGGGCAAACCCACACAGATTCTGCGTAGATGCTGCTCATTCCGGTAGAGATTGCAGACCACCTTGTCATCACAGTAGTAGTTGAGGGCCATCCCAACCCGTTCACGTGAGAACTCAAGGGCCTTGAGAACCTCGGTTCCGACAGAACGGTCGATCCCTTCATCAAGGTAAACAGCAAAATGCTGGCTCTCCAATGGCAGTTGATCTTCCCGTTCCCAACGTTTCATGAGTCCAGGAGTGGCGCAGCCAGTAAGGATCAGAAGCCCCAACAAGGTGAAGGAGAGATAAACCGAGGGCATTTCTCGAAGACATGCCAACCTCATGGAGACTCCGTGGTGTGGAAAGTAGCGATGGGGACACCAGTAGTGCTACTGGGAGGATCCAGGAAGGTCTTGCCCACCGAGATAGTACCACAACCTGGAAAGGGATCCTCGGGGTGGAAACGCCATGGTGAAGCCAATGTTTTCCGGGCGATCTTATCAAGATAAAGGGGATTAACCCGGTCCGTGATTCTCAAACGGCGGTTGGAGGGAAGCAGTTGGTTCATCTCCTCCATCACTTCTCGCTTGGCATCCTGGATAACCGCCAAACGATAAGAACATTCCTGGAGTTGTGCATCCCTTCGGGAGGCAAGATAGGCAGGAGTCACCGTCGCAACTGCTAGTCCTAAAATAATAACAACCAGGAGGAGCTCAAAAGTACTCACGCCCCTCTGAGAGGAAACGACGGTATTCCACATGCCGGAAAACCGGCCAACCCGGCCACTCACCATGGCTTCCCATACCCTTGCTTTTCTTAGCAGCAGACCCCTGCCCTCAGCCAATTATCGGATCTCCGCCTACACGACTGAAGGAAAGGGGTTGTGAATGATTATATCCTAGACCGATGATGACTTAATAGAAAAAGCTACTATAAGGGCTGGCTGGAATCCTAAAAGTCATTTCCACTGTCTCTGTTGCGTTCGACTAGGTCCCACCCCCTAGAACTGCGAAACAATGGCAGTCACTGCCATGTTAGCACTCAAGCATTTGACTCCTCACTAAGAATCTTGGTACGCTTCCCTCTCATGACCAAGCATATGATTCCCAGTGAGCGCATTGAAAGCTCCATCCTCCTCATCCGCGGCTGCAAGGTAATGCTTTCCGAAGACTTAGCTCAGCTGTATGAGGTGCCAACCAAAGTCCTTAACCAAGCAGTCCGGCGCAACATCCAGCGCTTCCCCAAAGACTTCATGTTGCAACTGACATGGGAAGAAACACGGCTTATAAGGTCACAAATTGTGACCTTAAAGGAGGCAGCCTCATCCACCCCAGACTCTCAACGGGGAAAGCATCCCAAGTACCGTCCTTATGCCTTCACTGAGCAAGGGGGTGGCCATGCTCTCCAGTGTTCTTAACAGCGAACGGGCCATCCAGGTCAACATCGAGATCATGCGGGCATTCGTGAAACTCCGGCAGCTACTCGTTTCCCACAAGGACCTGGCCCGCAAGCTGGCCGCGCTGGAGCGTAAGTACGACCAGCAGTTCCAAGTTGTCTTTGAAGCCATCTGCAAGCTGATGATCCCCCCTGAAACCAAGGGACGGCCGATTGGGTTCCAGGCGGTCGAGGCTTCAAGGAAGAAATAGACCCCGAATCATACCAACAAATGTGAAACACCTTTCGCTGATGTTTTCTCTTCTCCTAAACTCCCTTCCTATCGCCCTTCCATGCCTCTATATTCACAATCCTATCACTATCATAGCTTCCCCAAATACCGGGGAATGGGCCTTTTTCTCAAGGAGATATTCAGCGTGAGCGAAATCCCCCAGCTTCTGGCTGGCCGCATGGCGGCCGTATATGGCGTGGCTAACCGGTGGAGTATCGCCTGGGCGGTGGCAAAAAGATTAGCCGAGGCTGGTGCCAAGGTCCTGATGACCTATCAGGATGAACGCTTCGCTGACAAGGTTATCGCCATGGCGGGGGAGGTACCCAACTGCCAGGCGTTGAAGTGTGATTTGACCAAGCCGGAGGATGTCGATTCCATCTACAGCAGGATCGAGGAGGATTGGGGGGGACTGGATATACTGGTCCACAGTGTAGCCTATGCCTTAAGAGAGGATCTGGATGGACGTTTCTCGGACACCAGCGCCGAAGGATTCCGGATCGCCCATGAGATCAGCGCCTACACCCTAGTAGCCGCCGCACGGGGAGCGCGGGAGCTCATGGAGAAGCGTGGCGGGGGCAGCATCATGGCGATGACCTACCATGGCAGCGAACGGGTGATCCCAAACTACAACATCATGGGGGTGGCCAAGGCCTCCTTGGAAGCCTGTGTACGTTATCTCGCCTCGGATCTAGGGCCCGGCGGCATCCGTGTGAATGCCCTCTCGCCAGGTCCCATCAGCACCTCCGCCGCACGGGGTATCGCGGGGTTCACCTCGATGCTGCAGTACGCGCGTGACCGTGCCCCGATGCGCCGTAACACGGATACCGAGGAGGTAGCGGATGCCGCCCTGTTCCTGGCCAGTGACCTGGCCCGAGGGATCACCGGCGAAGTGATTCATGTGGATTGTGGATACCACATCACGGGGATGTAAGGATTCTGGATGAGTGAATTCATTCGGATGAGCAGACAGACTGGCGGAGTAGCGAATTCATTCGCATGAAAGTGCCAAGGCGAATGAATTCGCCACTCCATCATAGGGTTTGTAATCCACTTTTTGAGCAATGCAAATGGAGAAAACCTCTTCTTCTCACCTTGAATGGATCTTTCTGACTGTAGCGGCGGTCTTTCTCGCTTTCGCGGTTTATCCCGATGCGCAGCTTGATAACGACAAATCCCGTTTCGCGGCGGTCGAGAGCTTGGTGGAACGTGGAACCTGGGTCATTGACGACAGTGTCTTCTTCATGAAGCCGGCACGTGGCAAGCGTCCAGCCACACCCATTGTCGACCGGGTCGTCATGGATGGGAAATCCTACTCGACCAAACCGCCCATGATGACCTTTCTCATGGCGGGGGAGTATTGGATCTGGAAGCATATATTCGGGTTGACCTTCGCCGATGAATCCCAACGCCGTTTCTTGGTGTGGATCCTCACCTTCACTTTCACCGCCTTACCTTTCCTAGTAATTGGCATCATCGCGAGGAGGACACTGGGCTGGTTCATCGAGGATCCACTGACCCGGGTGGCGGGGCTGTTCATCATTCTCTTTTGCAACCAACTGTGGGGGTTCTCACGAACACTGAACAACCACGTACCATCCGCCTTCTTTATGTTCCTGGCGATGATCACCGCGATCGGCTTGGCGCATGGGAAGATCGCGCCGAAACCGTGGTTGTTCTGCATCAGCGGCCTGGCCGCGGGGCTGCTGCCCACATTTGATCTGCCTGGGATGTTCTTCTGTGTCCCGCTCTTCCTTTATCTTTTGTGGTGGTTCCCAAGGCAGACCTTGAGCTGGTTTCTGTTAGGGGCGCTCCCACCTCTCTTTCTTCATTTCGCGCTCACCTACTCGATTGGTGGGAGCCTGATTCCCATTTATCTGAGGAAGGAACTCTACTCCTACCCTGGCTCTTATTGGGATCATATGGCGGGATTTGATGCGCTAGAGGAGTCGAAAGATGTTTATTTCTTTCATCTTTCAGTGGGGAGAAAGGGATTGTTTTCATTGTTCCCAGTGTTGATCTTGCCATTCGCATCCTTCTTTTACTTTATGACACGCTCCAAGCAGACCGAAGCAAAACCTATCGGATCAGCTAGCCTCAGGTTGGAACAGACTGTCCTCTGCCTCCTCACCCTCTTCTGGCTCCTCTTTTACACCTTCACAACCAACAACTACGGCGGCATGTGTTACGGTCTCCGCTGGTTCATGTTTTTCACCCCCTCGCTGGCCTTTTTCTCGGTCTTCGCCATCGACCGGATGAAGAGCGGTTGGGGTTGGGGCCTTCTGTGCGTTCTGATCGCGGTTTCCTTCTATTCGGGTTGGCAGTGCTCGGTGGATCCCTGGACCGCCAATGAGGAGTGGCCGACCCGGTTTCTGGGGAAGTGGGTGTTCAAGTAACCCATGCGTGGCTGGAAGTTCTGGCTTGGGATGGTCATCGGAATTACCGCCTTGGCTTACTTCTCGCGGGACTTGGAGGTCTCGGCCTTCGCCCAGTCTTGGCGGAAGATCCATCTCCTCCGCTACCTGGAAGGGATTTTCTGGTTCTGCTTCAGTTTCTGGTTGCGTTGCCCACGCTGGAGGATTCTCACCGAGGGTTTGGGCAAGATCCCTTTCTCTCTGCTTTCCAAAGCCTTTTTCGTGGGAATGCTGGTAAACCGGGTCCTCCCAGCGCGTCTGGGTGAAGTCACTCGGTGTGTACTCATCAAGAAGCATTGTCCAGTCTCGCTGGTTGGT